>NZ_DAIOFX010000001.1:124744-126567 GCF_036745535.1 Dissulfurispira sp. | reverse complement strand
AAATACGCAGGGCTGTAAATAATCTCCTGAAGGAAGTATGGCGGCACAGAATCAATAATAAAAATATAGCAAGGGGAGGTTGTAATGCGAAGAAAACATGTTGTGCTGTTATTGCTGATAGGCATGTTTATACTGAGTTACAGTAGCATGTCATTTAGCAACGAGAGAAAGGCAAAAAACAAAGAAGAGTATGTTGGCGCTGAAACCTGTAAGGGATGCCATGAAGGTTATTATGATAGCTACTCAAAATCCCTTCATGCAAAAAAAGGCAATAACAAAGAGTCCTGCTAATGCGAACCAATGCGAATCCTGCCACGGCGCCGGCGCTGGACATGTAGAGAAAGGTGGAGGAAAGGGAGTAGGTATTTTTGCCTTTGGCAAAAAAGTGGATGCAAAAGATAAAGCCGAGAGATGTCTTACCTGCCATGAAGAGCAAAAGGGCCAGGCATTCTGGAATATGAGCAAACATAAATCAGCCGGCGTTTCGTGTAGCGACTGTCATACCGCCCATTCCAGCCTTCCAAAGAATTTAAAGGCAAGCCAGCCTGAACTGTGCTTTGGATGCCATAGAGACATTAAGGCACAGGCAAATAAACAGTCGCATCACCCCATAAAAGAGGGCAAGGTTTCATGCAGCGACTGTCATGACCCACACGGAGAATTCGGAAACAAGATGGTAAAAGCAGATACGGTGAACGAATTGTGTTATAAATGCCATGCAGAAAAGAGGGGTCCGTATATGTTCGAACATTCACCAGTAGAGGAGAACTGTCTGACCTGCCATACGCCGCATGGAAGCAACTATAGTAAACTGTTGGCAAAGAAGATGCCCAATCTGTGTCAGAACTGTCATGACTGGACGATGCACCCGGGCACAGCCTACACATCGGAGTATGGGTTTGAGGGCACTGGATCGGCATCGAGCAGAAACAAGCTGATTGCGCGTTCATGCACTAACTGTCATACAAATATTCACGGCGGCTTTGGGGTCGGAAGAAGAGGCCCTAAATTTACGAGATAGGAGGAGGGATGATGAAAAGGATACCAATATATATAATATTAGCGTTCTGTTTCTTGTTGCTGCTGACGAATGGCCTGTATGCAGAAGATAATAAGCCCTTCAGCGGAGAGATTAAGGCTACTGGAAAGTTTGTAGATATCAATGGCAACGAGGCGAAATTCAATGAATACAGAGATATGGACAGTGGAGTATATGGAAAGATACGTCTGAAGTATGACAGCGAGCAGTATTTTTTGAAACTTTACGCCGATGATATAGCCTATGACACACAGAATTACAAGCTTGAAGGCGGCATGTGGGGGAAGTTTAAGCTATATCTCAAATACAGCGAAATACCGCACAACTTTACCTATGGCGCTAAAACGATCTTCAGCGGAGCAGGCACAAACAGGCTGACAACAGGAGCAGCATTTGCAATCGGCACTCCGTCCACATACACACCTACCAATCTGTTTGACCTATTCTCTCAAAAGAAAACAGATGGAAGCAGGCGTTAAGCTCGAAATGTTGAAGCCGTTTTATCTTGACGTGTCCTACGCCAGGGAAGAGCGAGACGGTATTAAACCCAACTCAGCAGCGCTGACTACCGGAGGCGGTTCATATTTTATAGAGATGCCGGAGCCTGTCGATTATGTAACAAATAACCTGAAGGCTGAATTAGGCTATGCAAAGAATCCTCTGTTCTTATCTCTTACCTACTTTCACAGCGAGTTTTCCAATGATAATCAACGCTTGTTTTTCAAAAATCCGTATAATGCTAATACATTTGGCGCTCCCCAAAACGATTATTTAACGCTTCCGC
>NZ_DAIOFX010000001.1:46970-124644 GCF_036745535.1 Dissulfurispira sp. | reverse complement strand
GCTTCCGCTCGACAGCGCATTAAGCGTTAAACTTGCCCGTTCGGAAACAAAGTCCGATTACAATTTGCTGGATTATTATGTAAGGGCTACAGCAGGTGGCATTGAGAGCGTTACCCTTAGCGACCCTGTGTTTAACGGCAAGCTCGTTGCGACGAGTTATGCAGTTGCTCTCACTACTAATCCTGTTGATTTCCTCGGAGCAAAGGTGTTCTATAAGTATTACGATAAGGACAATAAATCCGATAAGATTACCCACACGGACAGCAGTATTAACAGCGGCAACCCGTTTACCACCCACTTGTTTGACTACAACAAGGAGAATTATGGAGCAGAGCTTGATATAAAGCTCCCTGCAAAATTCTCTTTGATGCCCGGTTATTCATATTTGAAAACCAAAAGACTTAGGGGCGACCTGCCTGAAACAACTGATTACATCTATTCATTGGCTTTAAAGTGGAGCGGTGTGGATTTTATGACAGCAAAAGTTGCTTATGAGAGACTGAACAGGAGTGCAGAACATAAGGTAGGAACTACACTCTTTGGAACGGACCAGGCCACTGCAAATATTGTAGAGCCGTATATCTGGCGATTTGATGCGGCTCCGATGGAACGTGATACCTATAAGGTGTCTGTTGACATCTATCCATTGGAAACTCTCAGCTTCGGATTGCATTATAAACAGAAAAAATCCGATTATACCGATACCATTCTCGGTCTGAAAGACGATAAAAGCAGCGAGTATGGCATAGACGCTGACTGGAAGATAAGCGATTTTATCACAGTGAATGGATATGCAGAGTATGAGGAGACAAAGTCATCCCAGGTCCAACGCTATAGCAATAACGCTGCTGGTCTTAATCCAAATGTTGCCGGCACTGCAGCTAATTATAGCTGGAAGGTAGCGAATAAGGATAAAACATATAATTATGGCGCAGGAGCCGAAATATATGCGATCCCTAAGAAGCTGACCTTCAAACTGCAGTTTGATCATACGGACTCTGATGGTCATTCAGATTTTTCCTTTTTTGATTATACTCCTGCCCAGAATAGTGATGTCTCAAACGTTGATGATTACAGGAAGACAGCGTTTACTTTAAAGACGAAGTATGATGTTAGCAAAAATATTGCAATAACTGCCGGCTATGCCTATGAACAATACAAATATAACGATATTGCCGTAGACGGTTATCTCTACACATACAATGGCGGATCAAACACAACTATAAGCTCTTTGACAGGGGCTTACAGCGCGCCGTCATATAAAGCAAACATAGTCTTCCTGAGCGTTGCATATAAGTTTTAGCCTCCACTTCCTGACACCCTCCTGGATGGGAGAGGACGCAGTCCTCTCCCATATTTTTGATAGTTGTTGCTTTTAACTCCGAACTTTTGAGCCTTGGCTTGTAAATCCATTCATGATTTGAATGAATATCATTCATATTTGAATAATGTTCTAGCGGATAGAAATAATTAAAGGCAATGCGCCGCTGTTGAACTCTACCTGTGGCATCAATTTCATAGCTGGAATACATATCCATGGTTTGACAACGCAATTTATATGTGGTATGTTAATACTACTATATGGGGAAAACAGAACTTCTTGTGCACGATAAAGTTGAAGATAAACATGGCGGCATTGTTGGAGTTAAAGTATGGGCAGTTCCTAAATCGGCAGATAAGCCGCATGAATATAAGTATTCATCGGTATATATCAGGCGTGGTAAACGCATTTTGGGATATGACAATGCAGAAAGAAAAGGAGACCATAGGCATTATAAAGATAAAGAAATGCCTTATAACTTTAAAGGCATAGATAAACTGTTTGAAGATTTCTACAGAGATTTAAGAGAGGTGATGAGCAATGAAAGTTAAAAATGTAACCGTAGGTATAAAAAGCATTGAAGAAGTGCTGAAAGACGCAAAAGAGGTTATGAAAAAGCTGGAGCGGGGAGAGAAAGTCAAGAAAAGAAAGTCTGGCATATACTTTGAAAGCCTTGAAGTAATGAGAAAGGCCATAACAACCGAAAGAGTAAGAATTTTGAAAATCATCAAGGAAAAACATCCAGATTCAATTTATGAACTCGCAAAACTCCTCGGCAGAAATCTGAAAAATGTTTCTGATGATGTCCATTACCTTGCAGAACTGGGGCTTATCGAACTTGGGAAAGGGAAATCCAATGGCAGAGAAAAGATAATCCCTTTTGTAGGTTATGACAAGATTTTACTGGAAATACCTGTCTGATTCCGTGAGCTTCATGAATATGTCGCGCAAGTGTGTGAAGAAAAGCAAAATGATAAAGGCGTATAATTATACAGGTTTGTTCTTTTCGTCGAGCTTGATGATTTTAGGCTCAAAGTCCTTTATCTCTTCATCAGCCATGTAGCAGTAAGCGAAGACGATTATCTTGTCGCCTACCACTCCCTTCCTTGCCGTAGGGCCGTTGAGGCAGAATTCCCGGGAACCGGGCTTTCCCGGAATAACATAGGTCTCAAACCTTTCGCCGTTGTTAAGGTTGCTTATCATAACCTGCTCGTAAGGGAGTATATCCGCCATATCCATCAATTCCTTATCAATGGTAATACTCCCTTCATAGGCAAGGTTTGACTCGGTAACAGTTGCCATATGTATCTTTGATCTCAAGAAACATCTGAACATATTAAACTCCGTTTATGAGTAAATGAGTGAATGCGTGTATGAGCGAAAAGAATTTTTCCCATTTTCTCATTTACCCATCCACTCATTTACTTATTCTATTATCTTCGGGACCCTGTAGAATTTTTCCGTGGAATCAGGCGCATTCTTCAGTGCATCTTCCACAGGCAGGGAGGCTGCAGGAATATCATCCCTCATGACGTTATTCAACGGTATTACATGGGATGTAGGCTCTATATTGCTGGTGTCGAGGCTGTTAAGCTGTTCCACATACTCTATTATTGAGCTTAACTGTCCGCTGAAGATATCTATCTCCTTATCCGACAGGGAGAGCCTTGAAAGGCGGGCAATGTGTTTAACGTCTTCACTTGTTATCTTCATCTTTTATATTCTTTCGAGATTTGCGTATTTTGCAGCAAGACGCTTAATTCCGATGCCGGGGAAGTTCACAGTCAACTTTGTATCGTTTCCTTCTTCGCAGCAGTCCCTGACCACGCCGACTCCCCATGACGGATGTTTTACCCTGCATCCGACAACATATGCAGCAGCAGGATTTTTAGGCAGTAATTTTACAGGCTCCGGTGCTGTCTCTGTTTTCTGCTGGACCTTTTCTATCCAGTGGCAGCAGTCTTTTGGAACATCGTGCAGGAATCTTGATGGTTCCTGCTCTTGTATCTTTGAATAGAGTCTCCTCCTCTTTGCGGCTGTAAGACAGAGAATATCCTTTGCCCTTGTCATGCCCACGTAAAAGAGCCTTCTTTCTTCCTGCATTTCAGAGGCGTCATCAATGGCCTTGAAATAGGGGAGGATGCCTTCTTCAACACCTATGACAAAGACCACAGGGAATTCGAGCCCTTTTGCGCTATGAAGCGTCATGAGAGATACAGACATCTTTTTAGATGTGTCGTCAGTTGTTGATACGAGAGATACCCTATCTGCAAAGTCCTTGACAGATATATTCTCTGCCGAGGATACCAGTTCCAGTATGTTCTGCAGCCTTTCTTCCTCGATGTCTTCTATATAGCCTGTTTTTTCCACAATATCTTTGAGCATATCGGCAGCGGTTTTGTGAGGGGTCGATGATATGCCTTCCATGATTTTCACGAACTCACTCAGCTTGTCTTTAATGGACGATGCCACGCCGTTGGACTTTAGCATCAGTTTTATGGCAGCGAAGAGGCTGACAGAGTTCTTCTTTGCCTCCTGCTCTATCTTCGATATGGTGGATGCCCCTATGCCGCGAGGCGGGCTGTTTATTATCCTTCTCAGGCTTACATTGTCATCGGTGTTAAGGGCTATTTTCATGTATGAGATAATATCCTTTATCTCACGCCTGTGGTAGAAGCTCACGCCGCTTATCACATGGTAAGGGATGTTTTCTTCCCTTAAGGCGTCCTCTATTGCCCTTGCCTGGAGGTTTATCCTGTAGAGGATTGCAAAGTGGCTGTATTCGAAGTTGCCCTTCAGGTAGAGGTCTTTTATGGTGCGCGCAACGTATCTTGCCTCTTCCTCCTCTGAGTTGAGCCTGCAGTAGAAGACCTTTTCTCCGCAGCCCTTTTCTGTCCAGAGTTTTTTCGGTTTCCTCTGGGGATTTCTGGATATTACCGCACCCGAGACATCGAGGATATTCTGTGTTGACCTGTAATTTTGCTCGAGCTTGATAATCGTTGCATCAGGGAAGTCCTTTTCAAAATTCAGGATGTTGCTTACATCGGCGCCTCTGAACTTGTATATGCTCTGGTCGTCGTCACCGACTGCACAGATATTCTTATGTCCTGCCATTAACTGCAGGAGCCTGTACTGTGCATGGTTTGTATCCTGAAATTCATCCACGAGGATGTATGGGAACATATCATTGTATTTGGCAAGTATCTTTGGATTCTCCTCGAATAATCTTACGGTGAGCATTATCAGGTCATCGAAATCGAGTGCATTGCATCTCTTCAGTTCATCCTGATATTTTAGGTATACCCTTCCGAGTTTCTCGTCGAAGCCGAAGCCGTCTCCCTGAGACAGGAACTCTTCTGGAGAAATTAGTGATGATTTAAGTATGCTTATCCGTGAAGCAACGCCTTTGTAAAGTGCCTCGTATATTTTTAATTCTTTGAGTATGTGCCTTATTAGATTGCACTGGTCGTCATCGTCATATATGGAGAAGTCGGATTTATATCCCAGTGCCTTTATCTCCCTTCTGAGTATCTTATTGCACTGTGAATGGAATGTCCCGATCCATGACTGCTTCATGTCATGCTCAATAAAGCGGGAGATTCTTTCTTTCATTTCATTAGCGGCCTTATTGGTGAAGGTAACAGTGAAGATGGATGACGGACGGTATTTCTTCTTCCTTACGAGATAGGCAAATTTATGGGTTATTACCCTTGTCTTACCGCTGCCTGCCCCGGCAAGTACGAGAAGAGGTCCTTTTGAATACAGTATGGCCTCTTTTTGCTGGGGGTTGAGTTCTTCTAATAAGACATCTTTTGCCATTGGTTTGTCTCCTTATTATAGCATATTAATGGTTCATAGTTCATGGTTGATAGTTCACGGTTGGCAGTTTATAGCTTCAAAATCTATGAACCATAAACTACTCCACCGTTACGCTTTTAGCCAGGTTCCTCGGCTGATCCACATCACAACCCCTTAAAACAGCAACATGATACGCAAGGAGCTGAAGAGGGATTGTGAGCAATACCGTATTTAAATAATTGTTGCTTCCATTTATGGAAATGGAGTATCTGGAAAGTTTCTTTGCAGCCTCGTCATCCTTTGAAGTAACGGCTATTATAGTGCCTCCTCGGCTCTTTACCTCTTCCATGTTGGATAAAACCTTTTCATACAGCTTTCCTGAAGGGGCAAGGACAACAACAGGCACCTCCTCATCAATAAGGGCAATGGGGCCGTGTTTCATCTCGCCTGCCGGATAGCCTTCTGCATGGATGTATGAGATCTCCTTTAATTTTAATGCGCCCTCCAGCGCTATGGGATAATGTATCCCCCTGCCGAGATACAGGAAATCCTTTGCCTTGAATAGCTCCTTTGCTATAGCACTTATTTCGCCATCGAACTCCAGTGCATGCTCTACGCCTGCAGGAAGGTGGAGGAGTTCCTCTATAAGCACGGATGAGGCTTCATCGGATAAAATTCCCCTGACCTTGCCCAGTGCTATTGCCAGAAGATATAAGGCTACAATCTGTGTTGTGAATGCCTTTGTTGATGCCACTCCGATTTCGGGTCCCGAATGTGTATAAAATACAAAGTCGGATTCGCGGGATGCAGTGCTGCCTATTACATTGCATATGGTCAGTACCTTTGCACCAAGCGCCTTAGCCTCTTTTATTGCTGCGAGGGTGTCTGCTGTCTCTCCCGACTGTGTTATTGCGACAAAGATGGTGTTGCCCGTTATTATGGGGTTTCTATACCTGAATTCCGAAGCTATATCAACCTCAACAGGTATCCTTGAAAGTTCTTCTATCATGTATTTGCCCACAATACCGGCATGGTACGATGTACCGCATGCAACAATGAATACCTTGTCTATTGCTTTGATATCTTCTGCATCGAGACCGAATTCCTCAAGTGCTACCTCTCCATTTTCTGGCAGGACCCTCCCCCTGATGGTATCTGCTATTGCCCGCGGCTGCTCGTATATCTCTTTCAGCATGAAGTGGCGGTAACCGCCCTTTTCAGCCATCGAAGGGCTCCATGATATGGTAACGACATTTTTATTTAAAGGGGTTCCTTCGAAGTCAGTTATGATTACTCCGTCCCTGTGCATTACTGCCATTTCATTGTTTTCGAGGAATATAACCTCCTTTGAATGGCTCAGAAAGGCAGGGACATCGGATGCAAGGAAGTATTCTCCTTCTCCAAGCCCTATTACAAGGGGGCTTTCCTTTCTCACCGCAACTACCTTGTCAGGCTCCTTTTCATTGATGACAGCAAATGCATAGGCGCCTTTAACTTCTTTCAGTACTGCCCTTACTGCTTCTTCGAGAGGGTTGTTTTTCGAATATTTATTTATCAGATGGCACAAGACCTCTGTATCCGTCTCTGATGCGAATATGAATCCATCTTCCTGCAGCCTGTGTTTCAACTCCACATAATTTTCTATTATTCCGTTATGGACAATGACTATTCCGTCTGACCTGTGGGGATGGGCGTTCTCATCGGATGGCCTGCCGTGGGTTGCCCATCGTGTATGGCCTATGGCGAGATTGCTCGAGATATTGCATTTATTGACTATGTTCTCAAGGTCATGGATTTTGCCCTTGCACCTTTTGATCTCTATTTTTTTATCCGTGAAATATGCGATGCCTGCAGAATCATAGCCTCTGTATTCAAGCCGCTTCAGTCCGTCCATCACAACCGGTATGGCATTTTTATTGCCTATATATCCTATTATTCCGCACACGTTACTTTCTCTTTCCTTTCGACTGTTTTTTAAACGCCCATTTCTCTATATGTCTTTGGTCTGCCCTGCTCACTGCAAGGGAAAGGGGCGGCACATTCTTTGTAATAGTTGAACCTGCACCAACGTATGCACCTTTGCCGACTCTCACTGGTGCAACGAGCTGCGTATCGCTTCCCACAAATACATCATCCTCTATTATGGTTTTGTGTTTTTCTTTTCCATCGTAGTTGCAGGTTATTGTACCAGCTCCAATATTTACATTTTTGCCTATCTCTGCATCTCCTAAATAACTGAGGTGCGATGCCTTTGTTCCTTCGCCGATTACGGATTTCTTTATCTCCACGAAGTTGCCGATCTTTGATGACGGGCCGATTATGGAGCCCGGCCTGAGATGGGCGAATGGGCCTATAGTTGCATTTTTATTTATAGTCGATGATTCGATTACTGTGGAATCCTTTATAGTCACATGATTTCCGACTGTGCTGTCGGCTATTCTTACATTTGGATAAATTGTGCAGCCTTTGCCGATAATGGTTTTGCCTTCGATATGTACATTCGGATATATAACAGTATCCATGCCTATTTTTGCATCAGGATGTATGAAGACAGATGACGTATCTATAAATGAAACACCATTTTTCATCCAATTGGATAAAATCCTGTCTTTTAGGTAATGGCATGCGTTATGGAGGTCTTCACGTGTGTTTATGCCCGTCAACTCTGTTTCGCTGCCGAGGATATGTGCGCCGACTTTATAGCCTTTTTTTACAGCAATATCCACGATATCGGTGAGATAATACTCTCCTTTTGCCTTATTTATTTTTATTTCTTTCAAAAGTTTTAATGCATGGGATTTTATTGCATATATACCGCTATTTACTTCCTTTATCTTTTTCTGCTTATTGTCAGCGTCCCTGTCTTCTATTATCGCCGTTACTCCGCTTCTTTCCCTCACGATTCTTCCATAAGAATGTGTGCCTTCTGCAATGAACGAGATTATGGATATGTCCTCTTTGTTCTGCTTGTGGAGTTTCAAAAACTTCTGCAAGGTTGATGCGTTTATAAGGGGGGTATCACCGCTTAATACCAGTACAGTGCCGCTAAATCCCTTGAGCTTCTGGACAGCCGCTTTCATGGCATCACCTGTGCCTTTAGGTTCTTTTTGAACCGCAAATGTAACCGGATGTCCTTCATGGTAGTTAGCAAGGGCATTTTTTATCTCATCGCCTTTTGGGCCTATGACCACTATGTTGTTCTCGGACTTCAGTTGTTTTATCGAGTCGACAACATAGTGAATTATTGACTTGCCATATATCCTGTGCAAGACCTTCGGGATCAAAGACTTCATCCTTGTGCCGAGACCTGCAGCAAGGATGATTGTCGCCAAAGGATACGATGATTTCATTGATGATGAACTCACTTTGTTCCCGCTATCTTCGAAGGAGCGGCTATTCCGCCGGAAAGAATAATCTTGATGCCGTCCTCTATTGATATGTCCGTGTAAGTTATGCTCCTGTCATCGAGGAGCACGATTTCTCCGAGATAAAGGTTGTTTGTGGGTATATATACAGTCTTCAAAGGGGTTTCTTTCTCATTGGATTCGACCACGCATTCCTTTGTAAGAAAGCCGAAGGCATAGGCGCCAGGTCTTGGATATTCGGCTATGACGAATTTCTTGAAAGAGCTTTTATTTTCCGGAGAAAAAGCATCGACAAGCTGTTTTATGGCTGTGTAAATACTCTTGAAAACAGGAATATTTAGAAAAATCTTTTCTACGATGCCAAGGATTTTTTTGCCGAATACATTTGTCGAAACTATTCCAATCAGAAATACGATGACGATGGCTGAGATAAAACCCAATCCAGCTATGTGTTTGCCGAGGAAGAAGTCGAAGAACGGGCCCAATATGCCGTCAACAAACCTGAATATACCGACCAGGACAAAGATTGTTATGACTGCCGGAATAGTGACTATCAGTCCTGCCAGGAATTTTCTCTTGAAGGTAATGTGTATAGATTCGACCATTTACTTTAACGCCATTGCTTCTTCGGGTATATCAAAATTGGCATATACGTTCTGGACATCGTCATTGTCTTCGAGGGCATCTACCAATCTTACCATCTGATCGGCGGTGCTGCCATCTATCGGCACATAGCTCTTGGGCAGCATGGTTATCTCCGACAATGAGACAGGTATGTTCTGTTTTTCTATTGCCTCTTTCACTGCATTGAGGTTTTCCGGAGATGTTATGACTTCATAATTGTCTTCCTTGGGGTCGTTTTTCATGTCCTCTGCGCCTGCATCGAGGACAACGGACATTAATGTGTCTTCATCCACCTTTGTTTTTTCTACGAGGATGTAACCTTTTTTCTCGAATATCCATGAGACGCATCCGGCCTCTCCCATGCTCCCGCTGTTTTTTGACAATATATGTCTTATTTCTGAAACAGTCCTGTTTTTGTTATCTGTGAGGGTCTCTATGAGGATCGCCACGCCTCCGGGACCATATCCTTCGTAGGTAATCTCTTCGTATGTTGTTCCAGGAAGTTCTCCGGTGCCTTTCATTATTGCCCTTTTTATGTTTTCAGAGGGCATGTTGACTTCCTTGGCCTTTTCTATGGCGCTTCTCAACCTCGGATTGCCTTCCGGGTCTCCGCCTCCGAGCCTTGCTGCAACAGAGATCTCTTTGACAATCTTTGTGAATACCTTGCCCCTCTTTGCATCGGTATGGGCTTTTTTATGCTTTATCTGAGCCCATTTGGAATGGCCTGCCATATGGAACCTCCAGCAATTTTTAGAATATTTTATGATAATAGGATTAAGTAAATAGTGTCAAGGAGTTAAAAGGGAAAGGCTACAATTCTGCATCCTTTAATGCATCTTTGCATTGACATGTACGGGCAATTGGAACATGCATGATAATTTCTTTGATTAAAGACTTTATGCGGTCTAAGGAGTTTTTCATCGTCTCGACCACCTCTGTGGTCGTGAGTTTTTTCTCAGAGATTCCTGCCGCATAATTAGTTACAACAGATATGCCCGAAATACACATCTCAAGCTCCTTTGCAAGGGATGCCTCCGGCATTGCAGTCATGCCAACGACATCTGCGCCTATCATTGAGAAAAATTGTATCTCCTTTGCTGTTTCGAGCCTCGGGCCATTAACGCAGATATATGTTCCTGCGAGTTTCATCGGAAGCCCGATATTCTGAGAGGCTTTAACGATGAAATCCCTCATTTCAGGACAGTATGGATCAGTGAAGTCAATATGAACTACCTTGTCTTTGTCGTAAAATGTGGATTCTCTCGCTCCATATGTCATGTCAATTATCTGGTCGAGAAGAACAATGTCACATGGATAAAGGTCTTTGTTTATTCCGCCAACAGCATTTACCGAAATGATTCTGTCAACGCCAAGCGACTTAAATCCCCATATGTTTGCCCTGTAATTTACTTTGTGCGGAGGTATGGAGTGTGGTATTCCGTGCCTTGGAAGGAAGACTATTTCTTTTTCATCTCCTTTGTCACCGATTGTTCCTATTCTGTAAACAGACGATGGTTCGCCGTATGGAGTGGATATGGAGACCTCTTTTGTTATCTCCAGTCCCTCGATCTCGTAAAGCCCGCTTCCGCCTATCAAGCCGATTCTCATAGGGGTATTTTATGGCATCGGAGATTTATAGTGCAAGGGATTGTGCTTGACAATTATTTTATAAAATCCTTACACTTAAGTAAGGATTTTAAATAAAGAAAGGAGATATTATGCCTGCTTCAACCGTTACCTCCAAAGGTCAGACCACGATACCCAAGAACATCCGGGAATATTTAAACCTTCATGCAGGAGATAAAATCGATTTTGTTATCGGGAAGGAAGGAAAGGTTATTATAGAGCCTGCTACGGTTGATGTAAAGGAGCTCGAAGGCATTCTTTCAAGTCGCAGGAAAAGGGCAGTATCAGTCGAAGAGATGAAAGCTGCCATTAAAAGAAGGGTTGCAGCAAAAGTAAAATAACAATGAAAGGCATAGACACCAACGTCCTCGTCCGATATCTTGTAAGAGATGACGAAGAACAGGCAAAAACAGCCGTGATTTGCATACAGAAAATAATCGCATCGGGCGGGCTATGTTTTATAAGCATAATTGTACTGTGCGAACTGGTATGGGTGTTAGAATCCGCCTATGGATTTCAGAAGAAAGACATCGCTGAAGTATTAGAAAAAATCCTTATGACAAAGCAGTTTGAAATTGAAGCCAGAGATATTGCACGCCTTGCCCTGAATGATTACCGGGACGGGCAGGGAGATTTTGCCGATTATGTTATCGGCAGGAACAATCGTGCAAACGGCTGCGAACTGACCTATACGTTTGACCGCTCCCTAAAAAATCATAGCGGCTTTGTAATCCTTTAAAACCACCAAATTAAAATAAGGCTCTCCTGTTTCCCTCTGCTGTAAAGCCCTTTATGTTAAAATACCTGAATTGAATTTTTGGAGGATTTTGATGATAGATGATGCAATTCTGCAGAAACTTATAAAAAAGGCCCTTTCCAACGGAGGGGAGTATGCGGATATATTCATCGAGCACAGGAAATCTACGGCTATTCAGCTTGAGGATGACAAGATAGAGAAGGTTATTGCAGGCGC
The DNA here is from genome assembly GCF_036745535.1 of Dissulfurispira sp. Taxonomy (NCBI): domain Bacteria; kingdom Pseudomonadati; phylum Nitrospirota; class Thermodesulfovibrionia; order Thermodesulfovibrionales; family Dissulfurispiraceae; genus Dissulfurispira; species Dissulfurispira sp. Next base: position 112,937 of record NZ_DAIOFX010000001.1, on the reverse strand, counting down.
CACCGCAGGTATCGGCATCAGGCTTATATATAATGGCAAGACTGCCTATGCATACAGCAATGACTTTTCTGAAAATGTACTCATGGATATCGCCGACACGGTCAGCAAGGCAGCAGCAGCAGGTGCTGAAAGGGATACAATTATAGACATGAAAAGAAAATATCCAGAAGTTATCTTTCTCATAAAAAGGTACCCGGAAACGATCCCCATGTCAGAAAAAGTTGCCCTTGTTAAACTTGGAAACGATGCTGCAAGGAAGTTCGACCAGAGGATCAAACAGGTCAATGTAATATACCGGGATTCCAGGCAGAAGGTTAAGATTTATACATCAGAGGGCTTTGTGTCTGAGGATGAACGGGTTTACACCCTTGGAATGGTGCAGGTAATTGCCATAGATGGAGAGGTTATTCAAACAGGATACGAGCCTGTCAGCGGGTTGATAGGTTATGAGCTTTTTGATGATAATCCTATGGATGACGTTGCCCTTAAGGCTGCAAAGAGGGCTGTGATGATGCTTAGGGCAAGAAGAGCGCCAGGCGGCAGGATGCCTGTTGTTATTTCGTCAGAGGCTGGCGGTACGATGATCCACGAGGCGATAGGGCATGGGCTTGAGGCAGACCTCGCACAGCAAGGGCTGTCTGTTTATTCAAAAAAGATCGGACAACAGGTAGCTTCCACGGCCATTACTGTTATAGATGATGCAACCCTTCCCAACAAGAGGGGGTCTTTCTCTTTTGATGATGAAGGAACTCTATCTAAAAGAAATGTCCTTGTGAAAGACGGGATCCTGCAGGGCTACATGTACGACAGGTACACTGCCATTGTGGACAGGACTTCATCGACAGGAAACGGCAGGCGGGAGTCCTACGAACATAAGCCTGTGCCGAGAATGACCAACACCTTCATAGCCCCGGGCAGCCTTTCTCAGGATGAAGTTATCAGATCGGTAAACAAAGGGCTGATAGTCAAAAAGATGGGAGGAGGGCAGGTAAATACAGTGACAGGTGATTTTGTATTCGAGGTTCAGGAGGGGTATATCATAGAAAACGGTATGATTGGCGAGCCGGTGAGGGGCGCAACCCTTATTGGCAACGGCCCTGAGGTTTTAAAGTCCATAGATATGGTGGCTTCAGACCTTGGATTCTCTGTAGGCACGTGTGGAAAGGATGGACAGGGGGTGCCTGTATCTGATGCCATGCCTACTCTTAGAATCCCTGAGATGGTAGTGGGAGGAGAAGTCGGTTAGAGGTGTGGTAAATATTACACACAAGCGAAATTGATCAACACTCCTGATTTTATATCCCCTTGTTTTATATCTGTTTTTGTGGTGGCATATTATTTGCAAATATTCACAACTCAATGAGATTACAGAGAACAATTAAAAAAGAGGTCACTTTCCACGGTATCGGTCTGCATACAGGCAAGTATGCAACGGTGAAGCTAAAACCTGCCTCCAGGGATACAGGCATAGTCTTTTACCGTGTAGACAAGGGTGCAATAATACGGGCGAATATCACCTCTGTTGTTGACACGGCCTTTGCCACCACAATCGGCTTTGTAAATGGTTCGGATGTGGTAAAGGTAAAGACAGTGGAACACCTGCTTGCCGCTGCAGCCGGTCTCGGCATCGACAACCTTATTGTAGAGGTTGACGGCCCTGAAATCCCCATACTGGATGGGAGTTCTACAAAGCTGGCCGGAATTATACTTGAGGCAGGCATAGCAAAGCAGGGTAAAAAGATGCCCTTTATAAAGATTTCCAAACCTGTTGTTTACGAGGATGCCCACTCAAGGATTGTTGCCCTGCCGTATGATGGTATGCGTATATCGTACTATATAAATTTCGGACACCGCATGCTGGGACAGCAGGAGCTTACTGTAGACATCGATGAAAAGACCTTCGTACAGGAGATAGCCCCTGCCAGAACCTTCGGATTCCTTAGCGATGTGGAGAAATTAAGGGCAAACGGCCTTGCAAAGGGCGGCTCCCTCGACAATGCCGTGATCGTAGGCGATGACGGTATTTTGAATGCTGCAGGTCTGAGGTTCGAGGACGAGTTTGTAAGGCACAAAGTCCTTGATTCTATTGGAGATTTATCCTTAATTGGATTTCCGATACACGGGCATATCATGCTTGAAAAGGCAGGCCATACAGCTAACATAAATTTCTTGAAGAAGCTGATAACGTCTATTGACTCCTACAGCCTTATCTCATCGGAAGTTGACCATTTGCCTCACCATGTTTTAAACTATAGCTAACTAAAAAAAAGAGGGAATACCCAAAAACTCAGTTTCCTCGAATACAAAATTGTCTTTTGGGTATTCCCTAATTTCTTACTTCCTCTACAAACAGTTGTTATTTCTTCTTTGCAGTCTTTTTTGCAGCGGCCTTCTTTGCCGGAGCCTTCTTTGCTGTTGCCTTCTTTGCTGTTGCCATTAAGTTCACCTCCTTTCGGTTTTAAAATACCTTTAAACGCGTTGTTATTTCTTCTTTGCGGCCTTCTTTGCCGGAGCCTTCTTTGCTGCTGCTTTCTTTTTTGCTGCCATGCCGTTCACCTCCCTTCCCGTCCCTCAAAGACCTTAAAAAATATCTTCAAGGGAACTTTTAAAAGGTTAAACCCTTCCCAGCAAAGTAATCCTTTTTTCTGCAAGGATGCGTTTTAAGGCGGCATCCTTCTGCTTTTTCTGCTTATATTCTGCCTCTTCGATTACGGTGCAATTTATCCTTTTGCCGAATTTTTTTTCGATGTCGTGCAAACCGACCAGGAGCGCCGAGGTGAACGAGCCGATTACTATCAGGTCAACGGTTGGGGTTTCTTCTCCTTCGGCATACGGTCCGTAGATAAACGCCGACTTTATATCATTAGCCCTTAAGAGGCTCTTCAAGGCTCCGGGAAGTCCGAGTGATTTCGCTATGAGGTCTTTTAACTCCGAAAACAGGGGGGAATTCTTGTCTGCATGAAAGTATTTGAGGTTTGCAACCTTTTCGCTTATTACGAGCCCCATCTCTTCCAGTTTGTCGAGCTCCCTTTTTACTCCTGACGGGTTTTTTCTTAAGAGCTTTGCGATCTCTCTCACGTAGAATTTCTCTTCAGGGCTGTTCAATAACAGCGCCAGAACATCTGCTCGTATGGATGATGAGAATAAGCTTTTAAGCATCCTTTCTCCTTTTATGGAAAACTATACACCATAATTTTCCTTTTGTCAACAAAAAAATTAATTTTTAAAACGAAAGTTGGTTTTTATAGAACATTCTATTTTAGGAAACGATCGTTCAAGAATTAGACTTATCTGTATCATGGTCTTAGAAGTGGCTTGAATAAAGGGACTGCAAGGACTAAATATCTACCGATCCATGCCTGATGGTTTTTGGCATGTCGCCGGTTATGTCAACAATCGTAGAGGGTAATCCGCCCTTTGTTTTGCCGCCGTCAATTATTAAATCAATCCCTCCTCCGAAATAATCGGAGACCATCGATGCACTGTCAGCGGGAGGCATGCCAGATATATTTGCGCTGGTGGAGGTTATGGGGAATCCTGCTGCCCTTGCAAGTCTGAGGGCAAATGATTCTCCGGGAATTCTTACCGCCACCTTGCTTTCTGATACGATGTATTCTGAAAGCCCGGGACGGGCGCGAAAGAGAATGGTCAGCGGCCCTGGCCAGAATCTGTCCATGAGGTCCCTTGCCGATTCATTCACCGAATCGGTGATAAGGAACAGTTCCTCTCTGCTGCCTATAATTAGCGGCATTGCCTTTTCTTGGGGCCTCTTTTTTATTTCGTAAAGCCTTCCGAGGGCTGAATCCATATCGTATTTTGCCCCGAGGCCGTAAAAGGTCTCTGTGGGATATGCGACAATTCCTCCATTTTTGAGAACAGCAATGGCTTTATTTATTACTTCGCCGAGGTTTTCGTCTGTGAGTTTTATTATCATCTGTTGAATGACTTGTAGGTTGTTTTTTCAGCCTTGATGTATTCGTTTATGAGCGTTCTGTAGGTATCCTGTTGGCCGGGGATAATAGAGTCGATATAGCTGTTGACCGTTGTTTCCAGCTCTCCTGCGAGGGAATTTAGGGTAGTGGTTACATTGCTCAGGTTTGAAATCATTGCACTGTTCATTTTCCCGATGTCGAGGGACATGATGTCTTTTGTGTCGAATTTAAACCCGAGGGACCTAAGGGTCGAATTATTATAAGTCTTTGTCTGGATGTCTGTGAGGGAGTTCCTCAAATAACCCACAGAGGAGTCCCTTTTCATTATTCCGCTTGTATCCTGAAGCTCGTCCACTAATTTGACAACATTATTATATGCCTCGACAAAGGAATCGAGCTTTTCGAATATCAGGGAACTCTGATCCTCCGATACTGTAATGTACACTGGGAATTTGTTGTTTTCCTTTAAGAGTTTCATGGTTACGCCGGTTATTGCATCCGTTATTTCATTTTCGGTCTTTTCAAAGAAGCTGCTGTCTGCAAACAAAACAGCATTATAAGGAGGAGTGGACTCCGTCATGTTTTTTGCGGTATTTGTGTCGTATGAAAGAGCGGAAAGGCCGTTTGAATCAGTATTATTCAGATCGTCATCGGATACGATTATGTTTATTTTATTTCCGTCACCGCTGTCTTTAGCAGAGATCACGAGCCTGTAGCCTGAGGCCTCTTTTGCCAGCGATGCATTTACATTAGCATCAGACGCATTCAGGACGTCTTTTATTCTGGAGAGTGTCTTTCTCGATTCCGTTATATTTAAATCGACTCCTATATTGTCTCCTATCCTTATGGTTAGCATGCCAGTACCCACAGCCGAATTTTCAGCAGGATATATCCTTGAATAAAGGGTATGCGATTTCGCAGTTCTATCGACCCTTACCGAATATAGACCTTCCGTTGCCGATGAAGATGCCGTTGCCGTTAAAATCCCTTCGTCAGAGACCTCGGCTTTCATTATCTTGAGGGATTCTGTTTTTATGCCTTCAAGGCTCGTTTTCAGTTCTTCGAGGGAATTCAGGAGCTTGCCCAGTGCACTTATTTTAGTATTTGCTGCGCCTTCCTGGGATTGGATGGACTTTATATAGCTGTTCTTCTGAACCTGTGTGTATTTGCCGTAGATGGAATTGGTGAAACTGAAATTTAAAAAAGATGTGTCAACAATAGAGCTCATCTATCAAATCCTTTGTCAGATCCTTCCTCAATATTAAAATTAGCATTATTCAAAAAATAGTGCAATATTTTTATGAGCCTTCGTTGACATCCGGTGAAAGCTTTTGTTAGCTTAAAAAAGGTGTCGACAGCTATTTCTTCAAAAAAGCAGCGATTCGGCCATATAGAAATCCCGCTCCAGAGAGTTCATATAGAACTTACCAATGTATGCGATTTCAACTGCGTATTCTGCCCCAAGTCAGAGATGAAAAGGAAGTACGGCTATATGGATGCCGGCCTTGCCAGACGTATAATTTCTGAACTCCACGAAAACAACATATGTGAAAAGATCACCTTCCATGTGATGGGTGAGCCGACACTACATCCGGACTTCTTTGATATCCTCTCCTATGCCCGTAATACAGGAATCAAGATAGGACTGACAACCAATGGAGGAGGACTCGGCGGCGAGGCAGGAAAAAAACTTTTAAACTACGACCTCTATCAGGTTGATATTTCTCTGCAGACGCCTGATGAGAAATCCTTTGCGCTCAGGAAGGCGAGGGCGCTGACATACGATGTCTATCTTAATGGCATTCTCGATTTCTTCTCTTCTTATCGCTCAAGGCATAAAGATACGATCTTCAAATTCCGTTTTTTGAACACGAGATTCCGCAAAAGGGACATGGAAAAAAGGACAGGCCCTGTACAGGTCATCTCATCAACCGGGGAATTGAGAAACACATTCGGCTATTGGGCAGGACGCATCTATGAGATGCTCGGTTTTGATAAAGGTAAAAGGGACGCTGCACTGAAGAAAATAAATAAGCTTGTCTCGTATAAATGGAATGTAGTGGAAATATATCCCAATATATTTTTTGAGACATATGTGCTTGAAGATTGGGGGCATGCCTTCGATGACGAAAAGATACATGATGCATGGGCTGGCTATTGTTTCGGCATGCGCGACCACTTCAGCATACTGCATAACGGAGATGTTACCCTTTGCTGCGTTGACTTTGACGGGCGCACAAAAATAGGGAATCTTAAAGAGGCATCTTTGAGGGAGATTCTTTCATCAGAGGAACTAAGAAGAATAATCGAAGGGTTCAAGAAGTTCAAAGTTGTTCATCCTTACTGCAAGCGGTGTCTTGGGAGTAAATCAAGGACATCATGGCTTTTAAAGCCTGTAGTTTCTGTATTGGCACTCAAGACCCTCAAACCGTTTTTCTATTCGAAGACCAAACTCTACGAGTAAGAAGAACTGCTGAAACCGCTCCAATACCATGCCCTGTCAGCCTCGAAGGTTTTGTATATATTTCTCTTGACAACCGTATGTGTTTTATCTATCATGTAAGTTAACACTTACATTCTACAAATAGGGAGTTTCTAATGAGCAGGTCAAAAGACATACGATCCACGAGGGATAAAATTCTCGAAACGGCATTAAAGCTCTTTTCCCAGAAAGGCTATCTCGGTGCTACCACAAAGGAGATTGCAAAGGAATCGGGGATTGCGGAGGTTACCCTTTTCAGGCATTTCCCGTCAAAGGAGAAGCTCTTTGAAGAAGTTATAAATACCTACTCATTTCTGCCTGCCTTAAAGGAACTGATGCCTGAAATAGCAAGGATGTCATACGAAAAGGCATTAGCCGAAATTGCAAAAAGATTTTTAGAAACTCTCTCATCAAGAAAGGACCTGATACAGATAATGCATTCCGAGATCCAGAGGTATCCGGAGAAGATCCATAAAATCTACCATGCTTTTATCGATGAGTTATTTAAAATCCTCGCATCCTATTTTAACGAGATGCAGAAAAGGAAGATTCTCAAAGGCTTTGATACAGAGTTCGGCGCAAGGGCATTCCTCGGGATGTTCTTTTCATATTTTAATGTCCATGAAATGATGATGCATAAAAAATACAGGCATATAGATAAAGATACAACAATAAAGGAATTTGTGAAGATTTTTGTGGGAGGAACAAAAGGTGAAGATACATAAAAGTATTGTTATTGCATTGATACTATCTGTATTTTTGTCATGCAGCAATATTTTTGCAGCCGATGAGTATTCCCTCGAAGACCTCTACAGGATAGCCCTTGAACGCTCCGAAAAAATAAAAATATCGGAAGAAGACCTCTATATTTCGGAAAGGGGAAGGGACAAGGCCGCATCGGCATTGCTTCCAAAGCTTTCCGCATTTGGAAGCTATACAAAATATACCGAAGACAAGCGTTCATCAACAGGTGCCATAATCCAGCCAGACGGCTCTATATCATGGGGATTGAGACTTGACCAATCGTTTTACCTGAACGGCAGGGAGATTACTGCCTTTAAAATCTCAAAGGAGTATATCGAAAAGAGCAGATACGACCTTCACGCGGTGAAAGAGGTATATATTTTCAGTGTTGCCTCGGCCTATTATGATGTCCTTCGGGCAAAGAAGGCCGTTGAGATTGCAAAGGCCAATTTTGACCGGCTGACAAAACACAGGGATGCGGCAGCAATAAGACTCAAGGTTGGTGAGGTGACAAAGACAGACCTTTTGAGGGCAGAGGCCGAACTATCAGGCGCTCACGCTGAACTGGTGAAAGCGGAAAATAATCTGAAACTCACCAGGGCGGTCCTTGCAAGGGTTGTTGGAATAAGCGGAGATTACGATGTTAAGGAAACAGCAGGCATCAGAGAAGATGCAGCAGATAACCTTGATTCCCTTAAGCAGAGAGCTTTTGCAGAAAGGGCAGAGATGAAGGCCATGGAACTTCAGAAGAGGATTGCGGAAGAACAGGTCGGATATTCTAAAGGAGCATACTGGCCGACGCTTTCCGTCGAAGGCGTTTATGCAAGGAGAGAGGATAATCCTTCTGTTGTAACGGTAAATAAAGAGAGCATATACGGAGGCATTAAGTTAAACTTTCCGTTCTTTGAAGGAGGTTTGAGAAGGGCTGAGGTGGCAGAGGCAGAGGCAAAAAAGAGACAGTCCGAACTCATATATGATGACTTAAAAAAGACGATAGGTATCGAAGTCGAAAATGCTTATCTCGATTTTCAAACACAGAAAGGAGTTTTGAAGTCTTTTGATGACCAGGTGACATTTGCAAGTGATAATTACAATTCTGTCTCAAAGCAATACCAATTCGGTCTTGCCAACAGCATAGATGTAATCGATGCAAACACATTGCTCCTTACGGCAGAAAGGCAGTTAACGGATGCAAGATATAATTATCAGTTGTCGGTTTTGAGACTGCAAAGGGCAACAGGAGCATTGTTAAGGACGATTGCCAGCCAACAGTCTGTTGAGAATCGAAGCAGAGAAGATAAAGGGAGGACAAACTGATGTGGAAGCCGGACAGCAATATATACGCTAAAACCCTTTTTTTAATAGCAATGCTTCTTATTATCGTAAATCCTGCATGCAAGAAAAAGGAGGTTAAAAAGACGGAAGAAAAGATAGTGAACGTCCGTGTTCAGGATGTGGAAGTAAAACCTCTCAAGCCTTTTTTGGAAACCATCGGCACGCTGAATCCTAATGAAGAGGTAATTGCAAGCGCAGAAGTCGATGGAATCTTAAAGGAGGTGAAGGTTGATAACGGGACAGCGGTCTTAAAGGGAATGCTTTTATCGGTAATCGACGATACCGATTACAGCCTCGAAGTTAAAAGGGCAGAGGCTGCCTTAAGGCAGGCACAGGCGACCTATGAGAACACGAAGCTGGAATTTGGCCGTAAGCAATCGCTTTATAAGGAACAGCTCGTTACGCAGCAGCAGTTCGATGATGTCTCGACAAGGCTATCCCTTGCGGAAGCCGATGTTGAAAGGGCAAAGGCAGCCTTGTTGCTCGCAAAACAGAAGCTCATAAAGACAAGGATATATTCCCCTATCTCAGGGTATGTGAAAGAGAAGAAGGTTTCGGCAGGAGACTATGTGAAGAACGGCGCAAACCTTTTTGTAATCATCCAGAGCAATCCTCTTAAACTCAACTTCACTGTCACTGAAAAAGATGTAGGAAGACTGAGGAAAGGTCAGGATGTGACATTCAAGGTAGATGCATTCCCGGGAAGGGAATTTAAGGGAAAGGTTAACAACATCTATCCGAGCCTTGAAGAAAAGACAAGGACACTTCAGGTGGAAGCACTCGTGCCTAATCCAGACAATGCCTTGAAGCCCGGGCTTTTTGCCCATGTAATACTCTATACAGGCGCCGAAAGAAATACTGTCCTTGTACCCATTATCTCCCTGCTTTACGAAGGCGAAGCGATAAAGGTATTTGTTGTTGATGGCGGCAGGGCAAAGGAAAGGTTTGTAAAGGTCGGACAGAAATACGGCGAGATGATGGAAATCGTAGAGGGGCTAAAAGCAGGAGAGACAGTTGTTATAGCAGGACAGCAGAACCTCTCTGAAGGGGTAAAGGTGAATGTGGCTCGCTGATACATCCATAAAACGTCCTGTATTTGCAACAATGGTAATCGCAGCCTTTGTCATATTCGGGGTTGTGAGCTATCCCGGCATAGGTGTCGATTTATTCCCGAAGGTGGATTTTCCTATAGTTAACATCACAACAACATTGAAAGGCGCGAGCCCAGAGATAATCGATATAGATGTAACGGACAAAATAGAAGAGGCCGTAAATACCATTAACGGTGTGAAGACAATAAACTCCTCAAGCACGGAGGGCGTTTCAACGGTTTCTGTGGAATTCGTTCTCGAAAGGGACATTGACCTCGCTGTTCAGGATGTGAGAGAGAAGATATCCACTATCAGGTCAAAACTACCCAGGGACATTGACGAACCCGTAATAGAAAAGGTCGATCCAGATGCCACTCCCGTACTATGGCTTGCCCTTACAGGAGAAAAATCACCGAGGGAACTTTCCACTTATGCTGACGAGGTATTGAAAGAGCAGCTTCAGAAGATAAGCGGTGTGGGCGCTATCAGGCTTGCCGGTTTAAGGTTGAGGCAGGTGAGGATATGGCTCGATTCCGACAGGCTCAGGGCATACCAGATAACGGCACACGATGTTATACGGGCGCTTCAACGGGAGAGCATTGAACTCCCAAGCGGAAGGATCGAAAGCAATACGAAAGAATATTCCATTAAGGTAAAAGGTGAGTTTCTGAGGGTTCAGGAATTTAACGACCTTATTGTTGGCTATAACAAAGGGGCACCTATAAGGTTGAGGGATGTTGGCCGCGCAGAGGATGGTATAGAAGAGAAACGCTCTATTGCAAGGTTTAATGGTCTGCCTGCTGTTGGCATGGGAATACAGAAGCAGTCAGGAACCAACACCGTTGAGGTTATAGACAGGATAAAAAAGGAGCTTGTAAATATCAAGAAATCTCTGCCTTCAGGGATGAAACTTGAAACGAGTTTCGACCAGTCCACATTCATAAAGCGCTCCATCAACGAAGTACAGCACCATCTCATATACGGCGGTGTCTTCGCTGCCCTTGCAGTTCTTTTGTTTTTAAAGAGCATAAGAATTACGCTGATAAGCGCACTTGCCATTCCAATATCCATAATAGCCACATTTGCCATAATGAAGCTCTTTAATTTTACATTCAACAACATGACCATGCTCGCGCTTTCGCTCTCGGTTGGAATCCTTATCGATGACGCAATTATTGTTATCGAGAATATCCACAGGCATATAGAGGAAGGAATGCCTCCGCGCGAGGCTGCTTCTTTTGCCACATCAGAAATAGGGCTTGCTGTTGTGGCAACAACCCTTGCAATAGTCGCCATATTTTTGCCCGTTGCTTTTATGAAAGGCCTCGTGGGCAGGTTTTTCGTGCAGTTTGCCCTCACTGTTGTTTTTGCAGTAATGGTGTCGTTGTTTGTTTCTTTTACCCTGACGCCTATGCTGGCATCACGCTACCTCAGAAGTCAGAAAACAGAACACAGAAAACAGAGAAACACTTTAATAGATAAATTTTCAGACAGCTTTGAGATTGTCTACAAAAAGACAGAATATCGTTACAGAGAACTCTTGAGGATTGCCCTCAATCACAGAGCTAAGGTATTGATAATTGCAGCGGGTATTTTTATCTTCAGCCTCTTGATCACGAAGTTTTTAGGCAAGGAATTTGTTCCTCCCGAAGACCAGAGCCATTTTATCGCAAGGCTCCAGGCACCTTCGGACTACTCTGTCGAAGAGGTGGACAGGATGTTCAAGAAGGCGGAGGATATCATAAGAAGCCTGCCAGAGGTCAGAACAGTCTTCTATGCACAGGGATTCGGACTCACAAGGGAAATAAACAAGGCATCCATGTTCATCGGGCTCAAGCCAAAGGCAGAAAGGAAAAAAAGTCAGGAGCAGATAAAGGCAGAGGTTAGAAAGAGATTGAGGAAAGATATACCGGGACTCAGGGCATCTGTAGAGGATGTGTCCCTCATCGGCGGCGGTGTGAGGAATGTCCCCATACAATACAGTATCAGGGGCAGGGACCTGTCATCGCTCCAGGCATATACGAAGCAGATCGTGAATGAATTCTCAAAACTGCCCGGGATTGTCGATGTGGATACATCCCTTGAAATCGGAAAGCCGGAACTGAGGGTGTTTATCGACAGGGATAAGGCTGCGGACCTCGGCGTTGACATTGCTACAATTGCAGAGACAGTGAATTTCCTTATCGGTGGCGAAGTGGATGTAACCAAATTCAAAGATGAGGCAAAGGGAAGAAGGTATGATGTAAGGGTAAGGCTTAATCCAGAGGACAGGACAGACCCCGGCGATATTGGAAAAATTTATGTACGCTCAAAGGACGGAAGGCTTGTTGAATTATCGAATATCGTTAAGGTGCAGGAGGCAGGAGGCCCCAGCGTTATTAATAGAGTAGACAGGCAGAGGGCCATTTTTTTATTCGCAAACCTCGAGATAAAGCCCCTCGGACAGGCAAAGGCAGAGCTCGATGCCATATCCGCAAAGACACTGCCCTCTGATTACTCGGGCATATACAAAGGCGCTGCAGAAATGATGGAGGAATCTTTCTACTTTCTTATGTTCGCCCTTCTGCTCGGCATTATACTTGCCTATATGATCCTTGCATCCCAATTTGAAAGCTTCGTTCATCCCATAACAGTCCTTCTTTCCATGCCCTTCTCCTTTATCGGCGCCTTTGGAGCATTGCTTGTTACAGGAAAGACTCTTAATATCTTCAGCTTCATTGGACTTATCCTCCTTATGGGGCTTGTGAAGAAGAACGCAATCCTTCTTGTTGACTACACAAATACGCTGAGAGCAAGGGGCATGGAAAGGAGGGAAGCTATCCTTGAAGCAGGCCCTGTGAGATTAAGGCCGATATTTATGACAACATTTGCAATGGTCTTTGGCATGATGCCCATTGCACTGGGTATCGGCGAGGGCGCCGAGACAAGGGCGCCAATGGCAATAGCTACTATAGGAGGACTGCTTACCTCGCTTTTCTTAACCCTCGTTGTTGTTCCTGTTGCTTACGATCTGTTTGATGACGTTCAGCAGAAGTTCATGAAGAAGCCAAAGGTCACGGAGGAAAAGGCATGAGTGCTATTTTCATATCCTGTGTGCTTATACTCGCAATTATTCCTTTTAACCTTTTACATGCAGAGGACAATAAAAATATCATAACCCTTTCTGAAGGACTGAAGATTGCGACGGAAAACAACAGGCTTGTAAAAATAGCATTCAGTGAAAGGGATATATCGTATGAAGACACAATTATTTCACGATCGAAACTCCTGCCGAATATCAATGCGAATATGAGCCAGACCTTCCTGTCCCGCCAGCCCGGAGCGCACATGGGTACGCAGCAGGTTTATACTTCAGAAAGGGACTACCTGTCTTACGGCATCAATGCATACCAGAGCATATTCTCATTCGGAGAAAACATATCACGATATGAGGCGTCGAAATCAATCCTCGATGCAAAAAACTCAACATAGACCTGATAAGGAACCTTGTTTCCCTAAACTTTATCATCGCATACTTCGATGTGCTGGAATCAGAAAAGATGATAGCTGTCGCTCAGAAAGAGGTTGAGCGCCTCGAATCCCATCTGAATGTTGCCCGCAATCTATTCAATGAAGGTGTTATCACAAAAAACGACCTGCTTCAGGCAGGGGTCAGGCTTTCAGATGCAAGGCAGCGTCTTTTAACTTTCAGGAACGCGAGGGCAATTAACGCATCGAGGATTAACAATATAGGGTGGATACAACTACACAGAAAACCGCTACCAGCTCCATGAGGATAACTGGTCTCTCATAATGGGCGCCAATCTTAATATCTTCAGTGGTGGAAGCACAAAGGCTGAAGTGTCAAAGGTCAGATATAAAAGAGAGAGGCTTTTCGAACAGAGAAATAAACTTGTTGATGACATAAAACTTGAGGTGGAGAAGAATTATCTCGATATGAAAAATGCTGTGGAAAAGATTCAGGTGACAAAGGATGCTGTTGGGCAGGCCGGGGAAAATCTGAGAATTAATAAAATCAGGCATGAAGAAGGTATAGGCACAGCAACCGATGTGCTCGATGCAATAACGCTTCTGACCATGGCGGAGCGAATTATTATAGGTCAATGTATGAAATGAAAAAGGCAGAGGCAGGGTTTATGTATGCCATAGGGCAGGATCTGGTTTCAGCATATAAGTGATATTCCGGAGGTTTAAATGGATGAAGTAAAAGCAACTAACAACAAAAGAAAGAAAATCGCAATCATCATTTTCAGCGCCATTGTTCTGATAGGTGCGGTAACCCTATATTTTTACCTGAGCTATAAGGCTGCACACATTACCACTGATGATGCCTTTGTTGAGGGCAATATACACACAATTGCGTCTAAGGTTCCCGGCACAGTGAAGATGATCCATGTGAAAGACAACCAGTCTGTTAAGAAAGGAGACCTTTTGTTGGAAATAGACCCGGCAGATTTTGATGTGAAAGTAAAAGAAGCTACAGCAGGACTTGATGCAGAAAAGAACAGGCTTTTGGAGACAGAAAAGAAGATAGAGGTTTCCAAGAGGAGATTATCGGAGCTGGAAGCCTCTGTTGAGACAGCAAAGGCAAACCTGCAGCTTCAGGATGCAAATCTTAAACAGGCAGAAAGAGACATAAAGAGGGCCGAAGTACTCTTCAATAAAGATGCTATTTCCAAAGAGAAGCATGAAAGGACGAAGACAGCCTATGAGGTATCTAATGCACAGCTCAAGGCTGCCAAAGAGCAGTTGAGGCAGGCAGAGAAGGCTGTCGAGACCCAGAGGACAGTGATAAGACAGGTCGAGACCGAGAGGTCAGTTTTGCAATCTTCAATACGCCAGAGGGAGGCGATACTGGAAGCAGCGCGGCTAAATTACGGATACACAAAGATTTATGCGCCTTCCGACGGCTATGTCACGAAAAAATCTGTAGAGACAGGAAACCAAATCCAGGAAGGGCAGCCATTAATGGCGGTTGTGCCCCTGAATGATTTGTGGGTAGCTGCAAACTATCGGGATAATGTTCGGGCCTATTATAGGCCCCCTCCTCAGAGGCTGGATCACAGACAACTGGTCATGGCACTGGATATTCTATATCAATGTCCCCATAGGCATAATCTCTATACTCATGACTATGTTCTTTATAACAGACCCTCCTTATATGAAGAGGATGAAGATGAAGATAGACTACTGGGGGCTTGCATTCCTCGCCATTGGCCTCGGATGTCTCCAGATAGTCCTCGATAAAGGAGAAAGGGAGAACTGGTTTCAATCAGGATTTATCGTGACGCTGGACATAATATCCGTAACTTCATTAATACTCTTTGTAATTGTAGAGATGTTCGCAGAGCATCCCATTGTAAACCTCAAGGCATTCAAAGGCATTTCATTCAGCACAGGGAATGCAGTCATGTTCTTTGCCTTTTTCAACCTCTTCGGAAGCATAGTCCTGCTTCCCATATATCTCCAGACATTAATGGGATACACGGCAACCCTCGCAGGATTGGTGCTGGGGCCCGGCGGTATTGCGACAATGGCATCCCTCGTCATTGCAGGCAGGCTGGCGAACAAGGTTAATCCAAAGGGGATTCTGGCATTCGGGATAATAATATGCGCATATTCAACCCATCTTATGTCAAAATTCAATCTTTATGCAGATTTCATCACGGTGGCATGGCCGAGGGTTGTGCTCGGCCTTGGAATGGGTTTTTATTTATCCCCCTGACAACGCTCACAATGTCAGGAATAAAAAAAGAGGATATGGGGAATGCCACTGCCATATTTAATCTTCTGAGGAACCTGGGCGGAAGCTTTGGTGTTGCCTTTGTGACCACAATACTATCAAGGCGCGCCCAGTTGCATCAATTTCATCTTGCAGAACACCTGACTCCATTTGATACAGCTTATCAGATGGCATCTCATCAGAGTGCGCAGATATTGCAATATCGGGGATTTGAAGGCTCTCTGTCAGAGTATGGGGGTCTTGCTACGCTATACAAGCAATTAATGAAGCAGGCATCAATGATGTCGTTCAACGATGCCTTTTATCTGACAAGTTTGATATTGATATGCATTGTTCCCCTTTTGCTGCTGATGAAAAGGGGAAAGACCGCACCATCGGCAGAAATGCATTGATATGGTATAATCATCCCATGAAAACTGTATGTATCGAAAAATTAAATCCAATCGTCTCGCAAAGGGTATCCCCATTTATTGATGAGATACTTAAGGGATACGGGCCGGAGCATATACATTCCATGCACATCGTCGGAAGCTCCATCACGCCTGATTTTGATAAGAAGACCTCTGATATAAATTCCGTCATTGTTCTAAATGAGATGGACATGGGCTTTGTTAAATTCATTGCGCCACTGGGGAAAAAATACAGCAAGAAGGGAATTGCCGCGCCTCTCATCATGACGCCAGAATATATACAGGGCTCCCTCGATGTCTTTCCCATAGAGTTCCTCGATATAAAATTCATTCATAAAACCGTTTATGGAGACGATATATTCGAGGGAATAGGAATCAGCAATTCCCACTTAAGGCTTCAGTGCGAGCGGGAGATAAAGACAAAGCTCATCGGCCTCAGACAGGGCTATATATCTTCCCTCGGAGATAAAAACCTCCTCGCCGGAAGGCTCGCCCAATCCATTATAGGATATATGCCCCTTTTCAGGGCGATCATTTATCTGCTCGGAAAAACTCCTCCTGTGCAGAAACACGATGTCGTTACCGCCCTTCAGGATATGACAAAGGTCGAGACAGCTATCTTCGAAAAGATGCTCTTGCTGAAAAGAAAGAAAATAACCCTATCCAGAGATGAGCTCGATACCGCCTTTGATCACTATTACAGGGCAACAGAGACCATAGGCAAGATTATAGATGAACTCCGGGCATAAGTCAGAAGTCAGAGGCCAGAAGTCAGAAGCCAGACTATTTTTGTCAATATTTTACTGCCTT
This sequence comes from Dissulfurispira sp., assembly GCF_036745535.1. Classification (NCBI taxonomy): domain Bacteria; kingdom Pseudomonadati; phylum Nitrospirota; class Thermodesulfovibrionia; order Thermodesulfovibrionales; family Dissulfurispiraceae; genus Dissulfurispira; species Dissulfurispira sp. The sequence goes on along the minus strand of NZ_DAIOFX010000001.1, from coordinate 96,390 downwards.
TTGTCTGTCCTCTGTGTTCTGTCCTCTGTGTTCCGTTCTTTTGCCGCTACGCCTGAGCCGCCATCCACTCCTGCAAACTATGTAGTTGACCTTGCAGGAATTATAAGAGACGATGCAGAGGTAAAACTAAACGCATATCTGAGAGAGCTTGAGCAAAAGACAACGGCACAGGTTGTTGTTCTCACAATTCAAAGCCTTGATGGAGAAGACATTGCAGGATTTTCTCTGAGAATGGCCGAGAAATGGAAACTCGGACAGAAGGGGAAGGATAATGGGATTTTAATAACTGTTGCAGTGCAAGACAGGAAATACCGTTTCGAGATAGGGTACGGGTTGGAAGGCATTTTGCCTGACAGCCTCGTTGGCTCCATAGGAAGGCAGTACCTTGTCCCATATTTCAGGAAGGGCGATTACAGTACAGGTATATTTTATGCCACCATTGCTGCAACCAAGATAATCGCTGCCAATGAAGGCGTTGAGATAACAGGGATGCCTGAAATAAAGGTAAAAGGCAAGAGGGTAAAGGGGATAGGGCTTTTTGATGCTATTGTAGTCTTCGGTATTTTTGCAGTATTTGTTTTTCTATTTATAAAACATCCTCGCCTTCTCCTTCTGCTCCTGTTAAGTTCTTCCATGGGCGGCAGACGAGGCGGCTGGTCAGGAGGCGGAGGCTTTGGTGGAGGCGGTTTCGGCGGATTCGGAGGAGGCGGAGGAGGATTTGGCGGAGGAGGTGCGTCAGGGGAATGGTAAGAAGGCATAACTATAATATTCGGTAATGATACAGACAACCAATACGCCTTCAAGCTTTTTGCAATGCGATGAATTTATCAGATTACCTGTTATATTATTTAATGCAAAGGTTATACTGAAATGGCCTTTAAATGGCGTGAGGGTTCGGCACAAGGTATCGCTGCAAAATGCTTTTCAGCGCATCGGTTGTCTGTATGAGGCGTAAAAACAGCACAATTTAGATAAATATAAAAGTGAAAGGAGGTTTTTATGAGCAATGGATTAAAGATTGCATTGGCTGTTGTTGGAGCAATTGTCTTAATAGGCATTGTTTTTGTCGGTTGGGGTATCGGTCAGTACAACAGGGTCATTGGCATGGATGAACAGGTAAAGGCGCAGTGGGCGCAGGTTGAAAACCAGTTAAAGAGGAGATACGACCTGATCCCCAATCTGGTAGAGACTGTAAAAGGGTATGCAAAACACGAGAAGGAGATTTTCGAAAATATTGCAGAGGCGAGGACTAAGTATTTTCAGGCAAAGACCACAAAGGACAAGATTCAGGCATCCAATGCACTTGAAGGCGTATTGTCAAGACTGCTTGTATTAAGGGAGACATATCCCCAGTTAAAGGCCAATGAAAACTTTTTGAAACTGCAGGACAGCCTCGAGGGAACAGAGAACAGGATTTCTGTTGAGAGAAAGAGATACAACGAAGCTGTACAGACAATAAATACATACAGAAGGACTGTCTTCGGAAGGGTCTTCTCTGCAATAGCAGGTGTTGGCGAGGCAGCATATTATGAAATCCCGGCTGCTGAAAAGGAAGCGCCGAGGGTGAAATTTTAAATAAGTCGAACGATTTTATATGTCAGGCACGGCTCAAAGACGCCTCTTTTCGCCATACCTGACCTATATTCCTGGATTAGAATCGCTCAGTTTGGATTTAAATTTGCTCTAAATTTATGAGTGTTTTAATTATATGCCGAATAAAATAGACATACCTGTCACGGGAATGACATGCGCTGCATGTGCTGCTGCCATCGAAAGGGCATTGCCGAAGCTGGATGGAATAAAAAGCGCTGTAGTTAATTTCCCTGCTGAGAGGGCAACTGTAGAATTTATTGATCCGGAAAAGCCAGTCCCTTTGCAAAACATGATTGACAGCATTAAAGGCGAAGGCTATGGGGTGTCCACCATTAAAATGGACTTTGCCGTAAAGGGGATGACCTGCGCTGCATGTGTTGGAGCAGCAGAGAGGGCATTGAAGGAGCTTTACGGAGTCATCGATGTCACGGTTAATCTCGCTGCAGAAAAAGCCACTGTCGAGTATATCCCCACAATAGTTGGTTTTGAAGATTTCAAAAAGGTAGTGGCAGAGGCAGGCTATACTGCTCTACAGATAACAGAAAAATTCGTTGATAGAGAGCGCGAGCAGAGGGAAAGGGAGTTTCGGGCATTAAAAAGACAATTCATTGTTAGCGCCATGCTTGCAGCACCCATTATTATCGGAAGCATGCTCACAATTCCTGTATTATCAAACTGGTATCTGTTATTCCTCCTTGCAACGCCTGTACAGTTCTGGAGCGGAATGAGGTTTCACAAGGCTGCCCTTTCAGCCCTCAGACACCGCACGACAAATATGAATACCCTTATAAGCGTTGGAACAACATCGGCTTATGTCTATAGTCTCGCTGCCACATTTATGCCGCAGTTGTTTTTCAAAGGCGGAGTAACTCCCCATATATATTTCGATACATCTGCAACCATAATAACCCTTATCCTTCTGGGCAGAATGCTTGAGGCACGTGCAAAGGGAAAGACATCAGAGGCCATAAGAAAACTCATGGGGCTTCAGGCAAAGACAGCCACTGTTTTAAGGGATGGTATTGAAAAGGAAATACCTATAGAGGAGGTGACAGTAGGAGACATAGTGATTGTCAGGCCCGGAGAGAGGATCCCTGTTGATGGCGAGGTTGTGGAAGGATATTCGACAGTGGATGAATCTATGCTTACTGGTGAAAGCCTGCCTGTGGAAAAATCATCCGGAGATAAGATATTCGGCGGCACTGTAAATAAGGCAGGCAGCTTCAAGCTCAGGGCATTGAGGATTGGCAAAGAGACAGCCCTTGCACAGATAATAAGGCTTGTGGAGGAGGCGCAGGGAAGCAAGGCACCCATTCAGAGGCTTGCCGATAAGGTCGCCTCCATATTCGTTCCGACTGTAATAGGGATTGCAATCGTTACTTTCTTTGCATGGTTCGTCTTTGGCCCAAAGCCGTCATTTACCCTTGCATTGATGAATTTCATAGCAGTTCTGATCATAGCCTGCCCCTGTGCATTGGGTCTCGCAACACCCACGGCAATAATGGTCGGTACAGGCAAGGGGGCAGAGAAGGGGATACTTATAAGGGATGCAGAGGCTCTGGAATTATCTCATAAGATCGAGGCCGTGGTATTGGACAAAACAGGAACAATAACCAAAGGCGAGCCAGAGGTGGTTGAAGTTATAGGTGTTAATGGCACATCGCCTGATGCCATCCTCCAGATTGCCGCATCCGCTGAAAAGCTGTCAGAACATCCACTTGGTCAGGCAATAGTGAAGAAGGCAAAGGAAAATAATGTGCGTATCACAGGGCCGTCTGAATTCTCCGCGATACCCGGAGGTGGTATAAAGGCAAGAATAAGTCAGCAGTCAGAGTATATCGAAGTTTTCATCGGCAACGAAGGCATGATGCAGAGGGAAGGTATAAATGTCTCGACTGTAAAGACATTGTCTGATAAAATATCATTTGAGGCCAGAACCCCTGTCTTTATGGCTGTAAACAACGAGATTAAAGCGGTCTTCTCCATTGCCGATACAATAAAGGAAGGCTCTGTGGAGGCAATAGAATCGCTTAAATCCATGGGCATAGAGGTCGTGATGCTTACGGGTGACCACCAGAATACTGCACGGGCAATTGCACAGGAGGTTGGGATCAACAGGTTCTTTGCCGAGGTCCTGCCAGACCAGAAGGTGGAGGCTGTAAGGAAGATAAAATCAGAAGGCAAGATAACGGCAATGGTGGGTGACGGCATTAATGATGCACCGGCCCTTGCAGAGGCAGATGTGGGGATTGCCATAGGCACCGGCACTGACATAGCCATCGAGGCATCGGATGTAACCTTAATTAAAGGTAATTTAAAAAGCGTTGTTGACGCCATTAAATTAAGTAAGCTAACAATAAAAACAATTAAGCAGAATTTATTCTGGGCATTTTTTTATAATGTAGTGGGAATCCCGGTTGCAGCAGGTTTCCTTTATCCATTTGGAGGCCCGCTGCTAAACCCCATGATTGCTTCGGCAGCAATGGCGTTCAGCTCTGTTTCTGTTGTGAGTAATTCTTTGAGACTGAGGAAGAAAAATATATAATTGATCATATAATTAGGCAGGAAGGGAATCATATCAATGCAGAGAACGGTTTATGTGGCTGACGATGTTCCGACGAATATAGAGCTGATTGAAGCTGTTTTCAGAAACGATTCCAATATTGCCATCAAGAAGGCAGGGGATGGAAAGGAGCTTCTTGACTCAATACAAAAGGACGGACAACCTGACCTGATCATCCTCGACCTCATGATGCCGGTGATGGACGGTTTTGATGTCCTTAAGAAATTAAAGGATACCAGAGAAAAAAATTACTTCCCTATCATTGTTCTGTCTGCGCTTGCCGATAAGCAGAGCATTATAAATGCCCTGAACCTGGGAGCGGACGATTATGTGACAAAGCCATTTTTTGTGGAAGAACTCAAGGCAAGGGTTTATAACATGCTCAAACTGAAGGAGCGCGATGAATTCTTAAATACCTCCCTCGATATCATGGAATCAAACCTCCTCGAAAAACTCCAGATGCTGGAGCACACCCAGATCGAGATTATAATAAGACTCGGCAAGGCGTCGGAATTCAGGGACGACGAGACAGGAAGGCATATCGAAAGGATATCTGATTACGTGAATCTCATAGCCGAGGAAATCGGCATGAACCACGAACAGAGCATGATGATGAGATATGCGTCGCCAATGCACGATGTTGGAAAGATAGGCATACCCGACGGCGTGCTTCTTAAGCCTGGGAAATTGACAGATGACGAATTCAAGATAATAAAACTACATACAGTCATAGGCGGAAAGATTTTGGGAGGCACAACCCTTCCCCTCCTTGAGCTTGCCAGGGAGATTGCATTAACCCACCATGAACGGTGGGACGGCAACGGCTACCCGCTCGGCTTAAAAGGAAAGGATATTCCAATATCCGGAAGGATAGTTACTGTTACGGACGTATTCGATGCCCTCACATCTGACAGGATATACAAGGCTGCATGGCCTATTGAAAATGCGCTGGATTATATAAAAGAGCAGAGAGGAAAACAATTTGACCCGGATATTGTCGATGCATTTTTTAGTGTGGCAGACAATATAGTACAAATCAAAAAGTCAAAGGCTGATACGTCCGCTGTCAAACCTATAATTCAGCAGATCATTGACGGCGATGTCAGCATTGAAGAATTAGTGGAGCGGTGGCGGTAACCCCTCAACTTCTAATAATCCCCCTCGGAGGTCTCGAAGAGATCGGTCTGAATATGACCGTATTTCAGTGCTCAGACGACCTCATCATAGTTGACGCAGGCTTGATGTTCCCGGAAGAGGATATGCTGGGTGTGGACTTTGTTATACCTGACTTTTCCTACATCCTCGAAAACAGGGAAAAGGTAAAGGGTATAATCCTCACCCACGGTCACGAAGACCATACAGGTGCACTGCCGTTTCTCCTTAAGGAGATCAATGTGCCTGTTTACGGCACTCCACTGACCCTTGCGCTTGTTAAAGAGAAATTAAGGGAACACAATATAACAGACATTCCACTTGTTCCCATAAAGCCGAGGGATACCATCAGCCTCGGTGTATTTGATATAGAATTTATGAGGGTTACCCACAGCATTGTCGATGGTGTGGGATTGGGAATTAAAACACCACTCGGAAATATTATCCATACAGGCGACTTCAAACTCGACCCGACACCTGTTGACGGAGAGTTAATGGACTTTTATAAATTCTCGGAATACGGGGAAAAAGGGACGCTGCTTATGCTATCTGACAGCACCAATGCAGAAAAGGGAGGATTCACATTCTCGGAAAAAGAGGTGCGCCGGGCATTTGAGGACATATTCTCAAAGAAAAAGGGAAGGATAATCATTGCAACCTTTGCATCGAATATACACAGGATCCAGCAGGTAATCGATGTGGCGCTACAGTATGGAAGACGCATAATAATGTGCGGCAAAAGCATGGTAGCCAATTCACAGATTGCCCTTGACCTCGGCTATCTGAAGATGCCCGAAAACACATGGGTGAGGCTCGAAAACCTGAAAGACCTGCCTGACGATAAGGTAGTAATAATAACCACAGGCAGTCAGGGCGAGCCCATGAGCGTCCTTTCACGAATTGCCATAGATGAACATAAGCACATAAAGATAAAGGAAGGAGATACAGTCATACTCTCTGCAAAGATGATCCCGGGCAATGAGCGATCCATAGGAAGGATCATAAACCACCTCATGAGAAGGGGTGCCGATGTCATATACGAAAAGGTCTCGGAGATACACGTATCGGGACATGCCTCAAAGGAAGAGCTGAAGCTCATGATCAATCTCGTAAGACCAAAATATTTCATGCCCATACACGGAGAATACAGGCATCTCAAATACCATGCAAAATTAGCGGAGAAATCAGGCATACCTCATGAAAATATATTCGTTATGGAAGACGGAGAAATCCTCGAGATAACAGAGACAGGTGCATCAAAGAACGGAAAGATAAATTCGGGAAGGATATTTATTGACGGCAAGGGCATAGGCGGTGTGGAGGACATGGTTCTCAGGGACAGAAAGAGACTTGCGCATGATGGAATAGTCATTGTGCTTGTGGGAATAGAAAAGCTCACAAAGAAAATTGTCTCGGGTCCCGAGATAATATCGAGGGGATTTATTTTTGAGGATGCATCTCCGGATATAATAAACGAGGTCAGAGATTTGATGACGAATACGCTTACGGGTCTTGAAGACGATATAATCTCGGATATCGGCCTTATTCAGGCAAAATTAAGGTCCACGCTCAAAAAATATCTGAGAAACACAATGGACAGAAAGCCCATGATAATGCCTATAATAATGGAAGTGTAAATGAAATCTAATTTAGGAAATTTTTATATGCTGTGCGCTGCTCAAAGCCTTTAAAAAGTGTTGATTCAAGTGCGCCTGCGAGATAATAAATGCATTATCTAACAAGTATCCGATGTAGTAGATGACGGATACAAGATAGAAGTCTTTACAAGTGCGTGGTTTAAAGTCTTTTCGCAGCGCACAGCATATATTTTATTTTATAATTGCTAATTTTATTATGAGAAAGATCCCGTATCTCCACATAATTTTATTTATAGTCACCTTTCTAACAACCTTGACTGCCGGTGCATTGCAAAAAGGTATCAATATAATCAAAGAGCCTATCAGGATAGTAGAAGGACTGCCCTTTGCAGGCACATTGATGACCATACTTCTGTGCCATGAACTGTCACATTACATGGCATCAAAGAAGCATCACACAAAGGCAACCCTGCCGTATTTTATTCCTGCTCCATCGATAATAGGAACATTCGGCGCATTCATAAAGATGAAATCGCCTATAATCACGAGAAAGGCGCTTATCGATATAGGCGCATCAGGGCCGATAGCAGGGTTTATTGTTTCTGTCATAGCCTGCATTGCGGGGCTCAGCATGTCAGAGGTAGTTTCTCTGTCGAATGCCGAAGGAGCATTGAGTCTCGGAGATTCGATTTTATTTTCTTTTTTATCCAGAGTGACATTGGGCATTGCGCCTGACAATCATGACATTCTCCTTCACCCTGTCGCATTTGCCGGATGGATAGGACTTTTCGTTACATCGCTGAACCTCATCCCCATCGGACAGCTTGATGGAGGTCATGTTGCATTTGCAATCTTAGGGGAAAGGCACAGGTATATATCCATAGTCCTTGTTGTAGTCCTTGCTGTACTGGGTATCTTTTACTGGGAAGGCTGGGCATTGTGGGCCGTATTGATGCTTATCCTCAGAATCAAGCACCCGCCTGTGCTTTACTGGGAAGTCCCGCTCGATCCCAAGAGGAGATTCATAGGAATCCTCACATTTATAATCTTTGTCATCACATTCATACCTTCGCCTTTTAAAATCCTGCCTTAAAATATGAGGTGCTTCAACATACTAAATTTCAATAATATTTTCTTGTAAAATTCGAACGGTTGATTGTCTTCTCCGTGTTGGATATAATGTAATCAATTGTGGAATAAGTATAAAAATTAATGTTGGGTATATAATAGAAATGACGGCATAATATATGAAAGTTCCACAGCCAATACAATATCAAGGAAGCAAGAGGGTTCTTACTTCAACTATTCTCTGATATTTTCCTGATAAATTTTCGAGACTTGCAGAACCATTTGCTGAAACGGCTGCTATTTCAATAGCTTGCGCTGCGAGAAATAGAGCTGATTCGTATTGGATAATGGATGGCATCCCTCAACCAATGTCTTATGCAATTCCCAGTGAGATAATTGCTCCTTATATTGAGGTAATCACATTTGAAACAAAATAGACTATAGAATCAATAAGATTATTTTTTATCCCTATTAAAAATTTATAATTAAAAACCCATGAAATTCATCGAGATCACAAGCCCTGCGAATCCAATAATTAGAGAAGCCTTGAAGATAAAGGAAAAGTACGCCAGATACAGGTATGAGGCATTTCTGATAGAAGGACCGCATCTTATGGAAATGGCAGCAGCATCTCCTGATGTGGAGATAAAAAGGGTGTTTTTTACAGAGGGATTTTCAGCTAAAAGGGAAGGGCAGAGGCTTTTAAGGCAGGTAGCAAAAAAGGAAGCTCAGCTAATAGAAACATCAGGACATATCCTGTCAAAACTTACCGATACGGAGACACCGCAAGGGATTGTGGCTATTGTATCCTGTAAAATAGCGAACTTGGATAAACTCAGCTTTAAAGGAATCCCTTTTCTTGTTGTCTGCGACGGCATTCAGGATCCCGGAAACCTCGGCACAATTATCAGGGCATCCGATGCAGCAGGCGCTGATGCGGTAGTAATCCTTCCCGGGACATGCGATGCCTTCATGCCAAAGACAATAAGGTCGACTGCAGGAAGTTTATTCAATATCCCGATTGTTTACACTGAGCAAGAAAGCTTTTTTAATTATCTCGATCTTAAAAATATTACGTTATATGCAGCAGATGTTCATGCTCAGACACCTATTTATGAATTTAATTTTAAACAACCTGTTGCCATTGCCTTTGGAAATGAGGCCCATGGTGTCAGCGAGGTATTGCTCAAAAGGGCAAAGGGTTTAAAAATTCCAATTGTAGGAAAGGCAGAAAGCCTGAATGTTGCCATGGCTGCGTCTGTATGTTTGTATGAGGTTGTAAGGCAGAGGTTGGATTAGAGTTTTTCTGATTAACATTTTTCAGCGTAATTGGTTATACTAACTTATATTAAAATAGGATCGAAAGGAGAGTTTTGTATGCAGGTTATTCTTAAAGAGAATGTTAAGGATTTAGGCCACATTGGTGATGTGGTGAATGTCAAGGACGGACATGCAAGGAATTTTCTGATACCGAAGGGGCTTGCAGTTGAGGCAAACCCTAAGAATATCAAGGCGCTGGAGCACGAAAAGAGAAAGATCCATGAGCTTGCAAAAAAGGCAAAGGCATCTGCCGAGGAACTGGCGGCCAGGGTTTCTGGAACATCTGTCACAATAAAGGCCAAGGCAGGGGAAGAGGATAAGCTATTCGGTTCTGTTACGGCCATGGACATTGCCGATGCACTGAAGAAGGAAGGCATGGACATTGACAAAAAGAAGATCGTACTGGATGAGCCCATAAAGAGGCTTGGAAGTTATATGGTTAATGTGAAGATCCATTCTGGTGTTACAGCACATCTCAATGTTCAGGTAGTAAGCGAGTAAATGAGTAAATGGGTAGAAGAGTAGATGAGTAATTAAGAAAAAGTTAGCAGAAATTAATTGAAATCTCATTAACTCATATACTCATGCACCCATCAACTTCATTTGGAGGCAACATTGAGAGGGGTTGATTTAGGCTCAAGAGATATGCCAGGAGATATGATTGACAAACTGCCTCCACAGAATATAGAAGCAGAGCAGTCTGTCCTTGGCGCTATTATATTTGATAACGAAGCACTGCCAAAGGCTCTCGAAGTACTGAGTTCTGACGACTTCTACAAGGAAACCCACAGGCGTTTATACAATGCCATGCTCAGGCTTTTTGAAAAAAATGAGCCGATAGACATCGTAACCCTGACGGATTATCTGAGAAGGACTGACGAGCTTGAGGCGGTGGGCGGTATTTCGTATCTTTCGCATCTCGCAAACAGTATTCCAACATCTGCAAACATACGGTATCACGCAAAGATAGTCCGTGAGAAAGCCCTTTTGAGGTCATTGATACAGGCAGCCACGCACATTACTTCGAAGGTTTACGAGGACAGTCTCGATGCAGATGAGATGGTGGATTATGCAGAGAGGATGATATTTGACATTGCGGACAAAAGGACAAAGACCTCTTTTGTGAGCCTGAAGGATGTTATCAAAGACACCTTCAAGATGATAGAGCACCTCTATGACAAAAAGGAGGCCATTACAGGTGTTCCTTCTGGCTTTAAGGACATCGATGAACTTACATCTGGATTCCAGCCAGGAGATTTGATAATCATAGGCGGAAGGCCCGGTATGGGCAAGACCGCCTTTGCCCTTAACATAGCCCAGCATGTTGCCATTGATCTAAAAGAGCCTGTAGCGGTTTTCAGCCTTGAGATGTCAAAGGAGCAGTTGGCCATGAGGATGCTGTGTGCAGAAAGCATGGTCAATGCATCCTCTGTGAGAAAAGGGTTTATAAGCAAACAGGACTGGCCCAAACTGACAAATGCAGCAGGAAGGCTTGCTGATGCCCCCATATTCATAGACGATTCCTCTGCCATTACAGTGCTGGAGGTTCGTGCCAAGGCGAGGAGATTGAAGATGGAGCATGGAGGATTAAGCCTCGTTGTGGTTGACTATCTCCAGCTCATGAGGAGCAGGGGCAATTTTGAGCGCAGGGAGCAGGAGATATCTGAAATATCAAGGTCTTTAAAGGCCCTTGCAAAGGAGCTCAAGGTGCCTGTTGTTGCACTCAGCCAGTTAAACAGGGCGGTTGAACAGAGGGGTGAGAAGAAGCCTACGCTTGCAGACCTCAGGGAATCAGGCGCAATCGAGCAGGATGCAGATGTGATTATATTCCTTTACAGGGATGAAATCTATAATAAAAATAACCCTTCCAACAAAGGCAAGGCAGAGATTATTATTGCAAAACAGAGGAACGGACCTACCGGAACGGTCAATCTCACATACCTTGCAGACAGTACACGGTTTGTTGATTTTGCTGGTATGTCCTACGAATCAGAAGAGGAAGTTTATTAGAGCTATGCATAGGAAACCGGCAGTAGCAGGACAATTTTATTATGGCACTGCATCGAGACTAAAAAGTCAGGTAGGGCAATACATCATTGAAGATGCAGCAAAGGAAAAGGTCATAGGCCTCATATCTCCACACGCAGGATTGATGTATTCAGGGCATGTTGCAGGTGCTGTATATTCCTCGATACAATTTCCAAAGACCTTTATCCTCATAGGCCCGAATCATACAGGGCTTGGGGCGAATGTATCCATGATGGCTTCAGGGCAGTGGGAGATACCAACAGGGACATTTTCCATAGATGAAGACCTGAGTAAAAAGATATTGCAAAAAGTGGCTTATGTATCTGAGGATATGCAGGCGCACATATTTGAACACTCCCTTGAGGTGCAATTGCCTTTTATCGCTTATTTCTCGGAAACCGTTAAGATCGTCCCCATAACCGTAATGCAAGCTTCGCTTGAGGAGTGCAGAAAGATCGGGGAAGGGATTGCGGATGCTGTAAAAGAAGTCGATTACGATGTTGTGATTACTGCAAGCTCTGATATGAGCCATTATGAGCCCGATGATGTTGCGAGAAGACTCGACAGCCTTGCCATCAACGAGGCCCTCAATCTGAATCCTGAAGGCTTATATAACATCGTTCACAAGGAGAGGATCTCCATGTGCGGCTTCCTGCCTGCAACCATAATGCTCTATGCTGCAAAGGCGCTTGGTGCAAAGGAGGCTAGGCTTGTGAAATATGCCACTTCAGGCGATGTGAGCGGCGATTATGAACAGGTTGTCGGATATGCAGGGGTAATAGTTAAATGACCGGAGTTGTTTTAGCCGGAGGCAAAAATCTAAGATTTCCCACGCTGAAGAGTTTTATAAAAATCGATAACTCCACAATTATAGAGAAAAACCTTGCCTTGCTTGGAGACATCTTTGATGAAGTGTTTATCAGCACTAATATGCCGGAGAAATATTTTTATCTCGGCGTGCCGCTAATCGGCGATGTGCTTCCTTCAAGAGGGCCCATGTCAGGGATATATTCGTCGTTAATTAATGCAAAGAGTGATTGTATTTTCGTTATTGCCTGCGATATGCCCTTTGTGGAAATGGATATTGTTTCTTTTATTTGCAAAAAACACTCCCCCTTTTGCCCTGATGCTACAATACCTATTTATAATGGAGAACCGCAGCCCCTGCTTGGTGTATACTGTAAGACGGCTCTCCCTTATCTTGAAGATCGTGTGCTGAGCGAAAAGACTTCGATGAGGCGTTTGTTAAGCGAAATTAACACTAATTTTATTGGAGAGTCTGATATAATGACAATAGACCCGGATGGCAGGTCTTTTGTTAATATAAATACTACGGAAGACTATGAAAAGCTAAGGAGGTAATACATGTTCGGTCTTGGAATGCAGGAGCTGATAATTGTATTGGTGATAATCCTTATCCTGTTCGGAGCAAAGAGATTACCCGAATTAGCCGGTGGTATAGGCAAGGCGATCAAGAGCTTTAAAAAAGGGATGTCCGAGCCTGAAGAGATAGATGTGACCCCTAAAAAGCCTGCATCAGAAAGTAAGGAAGGAATAGAAGGGAAAAAGGAATAATGAACAGAGGTGCTGTTGCAGAAATAAACTTAGGTGCTATTTCCAACAACCTCAAAGTCATAAAGAACCTGTCCAAGAATAGTCCTGTCATAGCTGTTGTAAAGGCAGATGCCTATGGTCACGGAGCAATTGATGTTTCCAGAAGACTGGTCGATGATGGAGTGGAGTATCTCGCAGTGGCCTTTGCAGAAGAGGCAAAGGAATTAAGAAATGCAGGCATAAACAGTCCAATCCTTGTGCTTTTTGATCCAGATATAAATGATATTTTCACGTATAACCTCATCCCTGTAATCCGCGACAAAAAGACAGCCGCTGCATTATCAAAGGAGGCTGAAAAGAACAACCGGAGCATTAGCGTGCATATAAAGATCGATACAGGCATGGGCAGGCTTGGCTTTACAGGAGATGCAGCGAGTGAGATATCGGAGATAGCGAATCTGAAGGGCATAATTATTGATGGCGTCATGAGCCATTTCTCAGAAGCAGACCTTTTGGATACATCCTTTGCCAAGATGCAGATCGAGAGATTCAATTCCATTAAGACAGAACTGTTAAATATTGGTCTGCCCAGATCCCATAATGTACGGCTTTTTCATATAGCCAACAGCGCTGCTATTATGACACTGCCTGAATCCCATTTCGATGCAGTGAGGCCGGGTATTATGTTATATGGATACTCGCCGGTGCAGCAGTCAACAAAAACCCCTGAACTAATTCCTGCAATGACTGTTAAAACAAAGATATTAGCATTGAGGAGACTACCATCGGGCACTCCCATAAGCTATGGCAGAACATTTATTACAAAGCGCGACAGTCTTATAGGCGTTATACCTGTTGGCTATGCAGATGGTTTCAGCAGGAGATTCTCGAATAATGCAGAATTGCTTGTGAGGGGCAAAAGGGTTCCTGTAATAGGCCGTGTTTGTATGGATCTGACCATGCTTGATTTGACCGATATAGAACAAGTCGAAGAAGGGGATGAGGTTGTAATTATCGGAAGACAGGGAAATGAATCCATCGATGCAGCAGAGCTTGCTTTCAGGGCTGATACGATTCCCTATGAAATATTGACATCGCTTGGAAATATGGCTAAGAGGGTTTATAATATATAATAACTGAAATGGAAAATGGAAAGGAGGTGAAGGATCAATGGTGAGGATTCCTTTCATGAAAGAGGTTGCATGGTATCTTGTCTTTGCGGTGTTTATTATAGGTATTGCCCCAAAGGTTGAGGCAGGTTTTGCTCCGTCAGAGGCAATTGCACTCTCAAAGGTTGACAGGGCTGCTGATTTAGAAAGAATACAGAAGGTGCTCGAGACAAAGATGATCAGGGAAAGGCTTGAAAAATTGGGCTTTACCCAGGATGAGATTAATAGCCGACTTTCTCAGCTCAGCGACCAGCAGATACACCAGCTTGCCCTTCAGCTTGATGACCTGAAGGTAGGAAAGAGCGACGCCCTCGGTGTTATTATTGCCCTTCTTGTGATAGCGATACTTGTTATAATAATATTGCAGTTGACGGGTCATAGGGTTGTAGTGACGAAATAAGATTTTAGGCTATGGGCGAAAGGCGGAAGACAAAAAGAACCGGTCAAAAACTAATTGGTAATTACCTATCGCCTATAGCCTTTTGCCTTTTGCCGGTTATATTATTTTTTCTTTGCTCGTGTTCGACCGTCGATGTTCAGTTCAATTCAAAACCCATACTCATTAATAAAGTTCCATTCTATCCGCAAGACGACTATCAGTGCGGGCCTGCGTCCCTTGCAGGGGTTTTGAATTATTGGGGTGTGAGTGTTACGCCTGATGATGTGGCAAAGGATATATACAGCGCATCTGCAAGGGGAACGCTTAACATTGATATGTTGTTATATGCTAATAAAAAAGGCCTCTATGCCCTGCAATATATTGGAAGCTGGGATGATCTTAAAAAAAAGATAAATAATAAATATCCATTGATTGTCCTTGTGGACTATGGTTTTTCTGTATATCAGGCCAATCATTTTATGGTTATTGTCGGTTATAATGATGACGGCGTTGTTGTTAATTCGGGCAAGACAGAGCATATGTTTATAGACAAGGAGAAGTTTCTAAAGGCATGGAAAAGGACGAATTATTGGACATTGCTGATAAAACAGAAGACAGAAGTCAGCAGTCAGCAGTCAGAAAAATAAAAAGATTTTTTATTGTATTCTGTGCTCTGTATTCTATATTTTTAACATCATGTTCTTTGCCTCGCATAATTATCCTCGACGACCCGCTGACCCCTGAAGAGCATATAAACCTTGGCGTTGCGTATGAGAAAAAGGGAGAAGTTGATAATGCCATCGAGGAATTCAAAAAGGCATCGAAGAAACTCCCCGTTGCTTATCTCTATCTGGGCAATGCATATATGCAGAAAGGCAATCTCGATGAAGCAGAGAAATATTATAAAAAGGCAATAAAAAAACAGCCCGACCTTGCCGATGCCTATAACAACCTTGCATGGCTTTATTATAATAAGGCTAAAGGCTCAGGGCTAACGGCTGAAGATATAAATGAAATCCTTAAAGAGGCGGAAAGGCTTGCGCTGAAGGCGCTGCAACTGAACTCTTCAAATGAAAACTATAAGGATACCCTCGATAAGATCAGAGAATTAAAATCTAAAAATGGGCTATAACGTTTTACTTATAATTTTTCAAGGAGGATTTTTATATGCTTGCTGAAAGGGTAAAAAAGATTAAGCCTTCACCGACCCTTGCTATGGATGCAAAGGCAAAGGCATTGAAGGCACAGGGATTGGACATTGTGAACTTTGGCGTTGGCGAGCCTGATTTCGACACTCCTGAACATGTTAAAGAGGCAGCAATAAAGGCAATAAGAGACGGCTTTACAAAATATACTCCTGTGGGAGGAATAGATGAGCTCAAGGAGGCAATTGTCCGGAAGTTCAAGAATGACAACAATCTTGAATATTCAAAAGACGAGGTAATCGTCTCCTGCGGTGCAAAGCACAGCCTTTATAACATTGCACAGGCCCTTTATGGTCCCGGCGATGAGATAATAATCCTTTCTCCATACTGGGTATCTTATCCTGATCAGGTATTGCTGAATGACGCAACTCCTGTGTTTGTAAAGACATACGAAGAAGACAGTTTTATGTTGAGGCCCGATGTCCTTGAATCAAAGATAACAAAAAAGACAAAGGCAATAATACTCAATTCCCCATCGAATCCTACTGGTCTTACATACGATAAAAAGACCCTTCAGGCTATTGCTGAAATAGCACTTAAATATAATGTCTACATAATCTCGGACGAGATATACGAAAAGCTGGTGTATGACGGTGTTAAGCATACCAGCATCGCCTCGCTTGGCAAGGAGATAAAGGATAAGACCATTGTAATCAACGGACTCTCAAAGTCCCATGCCATGACAGGATGGAGGATTGGCTATGCAGCAGGGCCAAAGGATATTATAAAGGCCATGACCAATATACAAAGCCAGTCAACGTCAAATCCCACATCCATTGCGCAAAAGGCTGCAGTGGCAGCATTGACAGGGCCACAGGATTTCATATCCGTGATGCATGCAGAATTTGATAAGAGAAGAAAATTCCTTGTTGACGGTCTTAACTCCATAGATGGAGTAAGCTGCCTGAAGCCAACAGGTGCCTTTTATGCATTCCTCAATGTTTCAAGGCTCTACGGCAGAAAGACCGGGTCAAGGCAGATAAATTCCTCCCTTGACATGGCAATGTATCTGCTTGAGGATGCAAATGTGGCGCTGGTGCATGGAGAGGCATTCGGTGATGACAGCTATATAAGGATTTCGTATGCAACATCCATGGAGAATATAAAGAAGGGACTTGACAGGATAAAAGAAGCGGTGTCAAGACTTGCATAGCAGTTTTTGTTTATGAGAATAGTTGCTTATTCAACCGGATGAGGGGGGAATCTTCATGCCGAATGAGTTGCCGTCAGCAATCGGGTATAACAGAAGAAAGGTTGGATAATTAAGTGGCTATGTCCAATAAAAAACACAGCCGAATTTGTTTAAAGATGTCTGGACAACATCAGGTATCTTTTCGAGCCATTATCTGTTGGAACGCCTGCCGCAGGCAGGGGCTAAAATCAGCGTAAATAATAGGGTCAGCGTAAATAATAGGGTCAGCGACCGATTTCAGAAGAACAAAAAAGGACTGGCACATTATCAATTGGGCAGAGGGCTGGAGATATAGATTGTGGAGGGAACGAATTGCAATGAAAACCGATCAATGGCAGAATAATAATGAGGAATGAAGCGATGAAGGCAGAAGAACTTATAAAATCTCAAAAAGCTGTTGAAAAATGGCGTAAGACTCACAGCAATATAGACTCACTGAGAAAAGCGTATCTGGTAAGCATACCAAAACAGGTATGGGCATCAATGGCTTTTGAAGGTGAGCCGGTAAGTCTGAAAATGCTGGAGGAATATATGGAAAGCAAGGATGTTCGGAAGGATAAGAAAGGCAAGTGATGGTAAAACTTCATCCCCATGCAAAAGAAAGACTCTTGGAGCGTGGAGCGACTGAAGAAGAAGTTATTGCAACAGTGGAAAAGGGTAAGACATTTCCTGCAAAGTTCGGACGTACAGGCCTTCAGGCGAAACTTTCATTTTGGCGGAATATGGCGCAACAGACAATATGCAACGAAACAGATTGAAGCAATTGCCATAAAAGAAAACAACGATTGGATAGTTGTTACCGTAATAACAAAATATTTTTAGAGAGGAGGAATGAAAAATGAGACTAACCTATGATCCGAGATATAACATAGCTCATATAATATAAGGCTGCACGAGAAAACAACCGAGGTCGAGACAATAAAGATAGGCGATGAAATTAACATAGACATCGCTCCTGACGGCACTATTTATGGGATTGAATTACTTAACGCTAATGAACAACTAAAAAAAGAGGATGCAGGCAAGCTCTTTGTAATCAACGAGGCGACAGGGGAAAAGTCGGAACTGGCCTTGTCCTGATAATTATTACGATAATAAACTCGGAGAAGCTTTCTTGGAGGTGCGATATGAAGGAATTCAGGAGAATAACATTCAACAAAGAGATTATGGGTGGACAGGCGTGTATAAGGGGAATGAGGATACCGGTTTCTTTGATAATAAATCTTGTCGCAAACGGCATGACAACCGAAGAGATAATCAAAGAATATCCTGATCTCGAACCGGAAGACATAAAGGAAGCCCTTCAGCATGGCTCATGGCTTGCCAAAGAGGAGCTGCATCCTGCGCTTAATTAAACCGCATGAAATTTATTGCTGACATGGGGATTTCGCAAACGACGGTACAGTGGCTAAAAGAGCAGGGATTTGATGCCGTTCATGTTAGAGATATGGGCATGCACCGATCTCCAGGCCCCCATTTGACAGGGTGTTCCACCTGTGTTACACTATATTCGAAGGTCAAAGGAGGTAAAGATTATGCCTGCAAAGAATCCGAGAATAAATATAGTTGTTGAGCGTCCGCTATATACCGCTATTCATGACATGGCGGAAGACAGCGGTATTTCTATGGCGATGGTGGTGCGGGATCTGATCAAAGAGGCTTTGGAATTGAAAGAAGACGCAGCCCTCGCGGCGTTTGCTGATGAGCGGATGAAGTCATTTAACAGGAAAAAGGCATTATCGCACGATGAAGTGTGGGGCTAAATGCCTTATACCCTTAAATATCATCAGGCCGTCAGAACTGATGATATTCCGCTTCTAAATGCTGATATCAAATCACGTATCAGGACTGCGATAGAAACGCGCTTATCTGTAGTTCCTTATGAATATGGAGAACCGCTCAGGAAAACACTTAAAGGATACTGGAAGCTGCGAGTTGGCGACTATAGGGTGGTATTTTTAATAGAGGAACAGAATGTGCTAATCATCGGCATCCGGCATAGAAAAGAAGTCTACAGGTTGATGAAGAAACGTATTGAGGAAAACAGGTAAGATATTAAATCATGCAATCTGAAAAATTTCGTTCAGGTTATGTTTCTTTAACGGGCAGGCCTAATGTGGGCAAGTCTACCTTGCTCAACACTATTTTAGGCGAAAAGGTCGCCATTGTCTCGCCCAAGCCCCAGACCACGAGAAACAGAATAATTGGCGTAAAGACGCTGCCTGATGCCCAGATAGTATTCATAGACACGCCGGGCATTCATAAGCCGAAGCATAAGCTGGGAGAGCTTATGGTCAAACAGGCTAAGGAATCTGTGAAGGAAGTGGATGTCATCCTCTTTATGGTCGAGCCTGAAGAGCCTGGCAGCGGAGATAAATTTATAATCGATATTTTGAAGGATATGGGGAAGCCCGTATTCCTGCTGATAAACAAGGTAGATACCATAAAAAAACCTTTGGTGCTTCCTGTTATTGAGGTATATAGCAAGCTCTACCCATTTAAAGAAATTATTCCTATATCGGCACTCGCCGGAGACGGAATTGATGCATTGATTAAGACTATCGTGAATTACCTGCCTGAGGGTCCTAAATATTACCCCGATGATGTTCTGGCCGACCAGCTTGAGCGCTTCATGGTCTCTGAGATAATCAGGGAAAAGATTATCCAGCAGACAGAGGATGAGATACCTTATTCTGTTGCGATAGAGATAAACCAGTGGTCTGAGAGAGAGGACGGAGTGGTTTTCATACAAGCGAATATTTATGTTGAAAGAGAGGGGCAGAAGGGTATTATAATAGGGAAAGGCGGTGCGAGGTTGAAAACCATCGGAACGAATGCAAGACTCGAAATAGAAAAACTCCTCGGGACAAAGGTCTTTCTGGAGTTGTGGGTAAAGATAAAGAAGGATTGGCGCAGCAGCGAGCGCATCCTGAAGGAATTGGGGTTTCGGTAATGCTCATACAGATGAAGGTTGAAGGCCTATTGTTCGATCCGAGAAGCGGCATGTATATCCTGCTTTTGCATCAGATAGACGGCAACGAGACGCTCCCCATATGGATAGGCAAGCCAGAGGCGGATGCCATTGCCCTTGCCCTCGGAAAGGTGCTTACACCGAGACCACTCACCCATGACCTCATAAAGAATGTATTCGATGGATTTAATGTCAAGGTCACGAGGATAGTTATCACAGAGATAGTCGACAACACCTACTATGCCCTTATCTATGTAAACGACGGAAAGAGGGAGATAACCATTGACTCAAGGCCTTCTGATGCGGTTGCAGTAGCGCTCAGGGTAAGTGCACCCATTTTTGTGGAGGAAGGCGTCCTTGAGGTGAAGATGGCCGATGAGCTTGAAGAATGGCTTAAAAACCTCAAGCCAGAAGACTTTGGGAATATTATGTAGATGTTAAAGAGAACGGAAGGGATTGTTTTAAAGAGTTCTCCATTTGGAGAGGCTGACCTCATAGTTACCTATCTCACCCGCGATTACGGGTTATTAAAGGTATTTGCAAAAAGTCCAAGAAAGATAAAGAGCAGGTTCGGGAGCAGTCTCGAACCGCTCACGTATTCCAGAATCTCATTTGTCGGCAAAGAGGATGCAAACCTTCCCAGATTAACCCAGTCGGATATCATAAAGGCATTTCACTTATTGAGGGATGAGTTGAAATGCTTCCTCGGTGTTTCCGAGATGCTCGAACTCAGCATCAGGTTTCTTCCAGAGAAGGAGCCTAATTTTAAGGCCTTCAAGCTGCTCCTTGATACTCTGCTGAGACTTGAGTCCGATTGCAGTAATAAGCTGTATTATCTCTATTACAAGATAAGATTCCTTGAGATCACAGGCTATTCGCCGAGGTTCGATGCATGCGGCAGATGCGGTGCGAACGGAAATGGGCATCATCACTTCTACGTCTCCCACGGATCCATAATGTGTGAAAGATGTATTGGCGACAGGGAAGGCTCCATAAGGATGACAGACGGTACGCTCAAGTTTTACAAAAGTCTTCTTAAATGGAGTCTATCGAATATAAACAGGGTAAGGGCCCCTGAATACTTCCTTTCGGAAGTGAACAATGTCATAAATTCCCATATTGCATATATTTTAGGTTTGCCGAAATCTTTTAGATTCCTGCCAAGTTCCAGCAATATGCCTTGACATAAGGGCATGAGTTAATTTATAAAAATCTGTTTATGGTTGACAGGTCGGGAGCCGGATAGGGAGGTTGGACAGGGATGGAAAAATGGGATCCCTTTTCGCTAAGGGAAAGGATAAACAAACTCTTTGAGGTTTCTCAGATGAGCAAGGGGCTGACTGATTCACCCACATGGGCGCCTGTTGTCGACATTTATGAAACATCAGAAGATTTTGTGGTAAAGGCAGAACTGCCTGAAGTCTCCGAATCCAGCCTTAATATCACGGTTGAAGGAAATGTCCTCAGGATAAGCGGTGAGAGGAAATTTCATTGCGAGGGAAGGATCTATTATCAGGTGGAGCGGGCTTACGGTGTATTTTCGAGGTCATTCCACCTGCCTTCGGATGCGGATCAGGAGAATATAAGAGCAGTTCTTAATGACGGCATTCTTAAGATAGTCCTTCCCAAGAAGGTTAAGGACTTGCCGAGGCATATAGAGATAAAATAATTTAGGAGATTGCAATACTATGGGACAAGATAATACGGGCCAAAGAAATACAGGGAGGATACGAATTGCGATTGCCGGCGTAGGTAATTGCGCAAGCTCCCTGATTCAGGGGATAGCCTATTACAAGGCATTAACAGAAGACAATACTGGCAAGTCCCCCGAAATATCCAATGGACTGATGCATTACAGTCTCGGCGGATACCTGCCGGGAGATATAGAAGTGGTGGCTGCCTTTGATGTGGATGTCAGAAAGGTAAATAAGCCTCTGAAGGAGGCTATTTTTGCAAAACCCAATTGCACAAAGGTTTTTTTCCCCGGTCTTCCCGATTATCCTGTTACTGTCCGGATGGCTGAAGTCCTCGATGGCATATCGCCTCATATGGACGATTATCCTGATGACAGGAGGTTTATTGCATCTGACGAAAACCCGTGCGATGTCGTGAAGGTTTTGAAGGACAGCGGCGCAGATATGCTCATCAACTACCTGCCCGTAGGGTCGGAAAACGCTACAAGGTATTATGCAAATGCCTGCCTTGAAGCTGGTGTCGCTTTTATTAACTGCATCCCTGTTTTTGTGGCATCCGAAGACGGATGGATAAAACGTTTTGAGGAGCGAGGCATACCCATAATCGGAGATGATATAAAATCACAGATAGGCGCAACCATCATTCACAGGACTCTGGCAAAGCTCTTCATGGACAGGGGGGTAAAGATAAACCATACGTATCAGTTGAATGTGGGAGGCAATACGGATTTTCTCAACATGCTCAACCACAGCAGGCTTAAGTCAAAAAAGATATCAAAGACAGAGGCAGTACAGTCGCAGGTTACGCACCGGTTAACCGACGATGATATACACATAGGCCCCTCGGATTATGTGCCGTGGATGAATGATAACAAGGTATGCTTTTTGAGGATGGAGGGACAGGGCTTTGGCAACATCCCGATGCATGTGGAGCTGAGATTATCGGTTGAGGACTCTCCCAACAGTGCGGGAGTCGTGATAGATGCCATACGGTGCTGCAAGATCGCAAAGGACAGGGGTGTAGGGGGTCTCCTCATTTCCCCCTCAGCCTATTTTATGAAGCATCCGAGGACCCAGTTTTCGGATGAAGAAGCACGGGAAATGGTGGAGGAATTTATAACAGGTAAGAGGGAGAGATAGCGTGATAAGTGCTAAACTGGGGCATTTCCTCGATAAACCCCTTGCACCTATAGCAAAGAAAATATCCATAAGTCCAAATATCCTTACCATACTCGGTTTCCTGATTACAGCAGCCGCTGCCGTCAGCATACCATTTAACCCTCTGACCGGCGGGCTTTTAATACTCCTCGGCGGCTTTTTTGACATGCTCGACGGCATCGTTGCCCGCACAAACGGAAAGAGCACCAAATTCGGTGCGCTTTTAGACTCAACCCTCGATAGATACTCCGATTCCTTTATTTTTATTGCTGTTGCATGGTACTTTTTCGATATGGACGATCTTGCAGGCGTGATATTTACTGCGGGCAGCCTCGTGGGGGCATTGCTCATAAGCTATGTAAGGGCAAGGGCAGAAGGCATTGGGGTTGAATGCACCACCGGGCTCATGGAAAGGCCTGAAAGGGTGGTGCTCTTAGCCTTCGGCTGTATAGCAGGATGGTTATTCCCGGTAATTGTCGCTCTGTTTTTCTTCAGCCATGCCACTGCAATCCAGAGAATCCTCCATGTATATAAGATGACACGCCTGAGTAAATGAGTAAATGAGTAAATGAGTATATAGGTCTACGAGTTAAAAATATTTTCTCATTCACCCATTTACCCATCCACTCATTTGCCTGCATATTTTTTATTGCTTTTTGTTAAGAATGGTAAAATTTATAATTATTTTTAATGGGAAGGTCTTATATGCAGAAATTGGATATAGATGAGGTAAAGCCCTCCATGGTACTTGCTGCAACAGTAAAAGACAAAGACGGCAATATCCTGTTTCTTAAGGGAGTGGAACTTACCGAAAGGCATATTATCATATTGAATAACAGGGACATAAAGAAGGTGGTTGTGGAAGGATGCCCGGTAAAGAGGGAAACCGGTGCGGCTGAAAGCTCTTTTAAGGAGATAGACAGGCGGTTCAGTACCGCAGGCTCACACCCGATGGTCTTAAAAATAAAGGACATCATAAAGGAACTCCTGTTTTGAATACGGTCGGTATGCGGACTAACTCGGCAATATAGCTGGGATATAATCAAAAAAAGTAATACGGTCGGTATGCGGACTAACACACATTCATCAATTAACGATAGACTCTTTAACATAAAAGACCTTCCCACCATTCCTGCAATTCACAGCAGGATACTGAAAATAACGGAGGATATAAACTACTCTGTCGACGATGTGAGCAAACATATCGAGAAGGATCAGGTGTTATCCAGCAAGGTATTGAAACTGGTTAATTCTCCCTTCTACGGGCTTTACAGCGACGTGGCAACCATCAGGAGGGCCGTAATACTGCTCGGTTCAAACCTCATCAGAGGCATAATATTAAGCACATCGCTTTTTGATGTTGCGGACAAGACGCTTCCGGGGCTATGGGATCATTCGTACTGTTGCTCCACTGTCGCCGGTTTTTTAGCAAAGAGATTTAACCTTATAACCATCGAGGAAATAATGACAGGGGCGCTGCTCCACGATATAGGCAAGGTCTTGATGAAAAAACAACTGCCGGAGGAGTCAAAGGAGATAGAGGCAGCGGTAAAGAATAGCGGGATAACCACGCTGGATGCTGAGAAAGCAGTTATTAAAATATTACCCATGACGATGCCGGATTATGGCTTGCCGAGACATGGAACCTGCCGGGGATAATAAAGGATATCATTGCATACCACCATAAGCCTGGTATGTGCGGTGGACATGCACGGGAGACGGCCATTGTGCATCTTTCCGATATCATTGTAAAAGGTATAGGGGTTTCTTACAGCGGAGACCTATTTGTTCCCATGCTCGACGAGGCCGGATGGAATATCCTCTCATTGTCTGAGAGCGATCTTGTTGATATATATTGTGGAAGTTATGGACATCATACAGGCGGACAAGACATTTTCCAGATATATACACGGTGGAAAAGATGGGAAATAAAAAAATACACGAGGCGTTTTTCAGAATGTCCGAGATCTTTGCCGATTCAAAGGGCATGGACGAGATGTGCAACGCCATTGCCAATATGATTACATCCTTTCAGGGCTTCCATAGATGCATAATTATCATGAAAGGGGAGCATAGCGAATTTAAAATAGTCGGAATATCCGAAACTGGAAGGGACAGGGTTCTCGAATTCATGAATGCAAGGTGTACCGGCGATGGCGCATCGTTTATCAGGCAAATCTTGAAAAATAAAGACACTGTAACAGTCTGCGGCATACCCAAGGAACTCGGTGTATCATCGGTGCAGGCAAAGGCCATTGTATGCCCCTTAATCTACAGGGGAGAGGGCAATGGCATTTTGATAGCGGAAGCGGATGATTTCGATGATGCTGATGTCAAATTGATAGATGCAATATCCCGATATGCTTCCATCGGGACAGAAAACCAGATGCTGCATATGGAGGGATTGGAGAGTCGCGTAGGGCTGGTTCACGAAATAGAGACCCTCCACCTGATGTATGAAATAGGCAAGGAGATATTGTCTAATCTTAAGACCGATGAAATAGTAGAAACAGTTGTTCAGATGATAAGGAGGATAATTCCTTGCGATGGCGCCACAGTCGCCCTTTTTGACAGCGACAGAAATGTTTTCCATGTCGGCACGTCATGGGGTACGGGCATCGATAAAGAGAAGGAGATTGGAAAAGACGACAGTCCTTTTTATTCGTCTCTGAAGAGCGGCAGGCCGTTCTACCAGCATGATATAACCCTTGACTTTCAGGCATATCCGGGGCAGGCAGAGTGGGCTTCGGAGAAAAATGTCTTTTCTTATTTCTGTGCGCCTTTAAGCGTTAAGTCGAATTTTCTGGGAGTGCTTATATTGTCCAGCGTAAGGCCTGCATGGTTTACCAGCGATCACATAAAAGCTGCAGAAAAGATCGCCACGCAGGTAAGCATAGCCCTGGAGAATGCACGGTTAATGGAGGATATAGAGGAAATATTTTTAGGTACTGTTACTTCCCTTGTATCGGCTATCGATGCAAAGTCCAGATGGACAAAGGGACATTCCCTGCGTGTAGCAGACTATGCCATGAAACTCGGAAGCAGGGTTGGACTTAAAAAGGACACCCTTGAGAAGCTCCAGTTGGCAGCAATACTGCACGATATCGGAAAGATAGGTACATACGAGGCAATACTTGATAAGCCAGGCGATCTGACATCGGAAGAAGTTGAGTTGATCTACAAACATCCATCGCAGGGGGCTGAAATTCTTATGCCCCTGAAATCGCTCAGGGGTATAATACCGATTATGAAGCATCACCATGAACGATATGACGGCTCAGGATACCCTGACGGCCTTGCAGGTGATGATATCCCGCTCGAGGCGCGTATTTTGGCCGTGGCTGATGTATATGATGCCATAACAGCAGACAGACCTTATAGGGCCGCAATGACCCGCGAGACAGCCATAGGGGAACTTAAATCCGGAGCCGGAATTCAGTTTGACCCTACGCTGGTGAGATTATTCGTAGACATATTAAATGGATAGCGAGCTTACCCGCAGCTTGTGCGGTTTAGCGAGCGAATAGTAAAAACAATAATTCCTTGCATTAAAATTACATGCAACTTGCTGCATGTAATTTTCAATCAGGGCTAAATTATGATATACTTTTCTTAAAAAGGAGGCAGGATGAACAGCCAGTCATGGATACTGATTATGAGCGTAGGCTTTTTCATAATGACGCTCGGCTTTATCGCTGCCATCGGTTTTCTTATCTATGCCTCTCTGGAGATAAGGAGGGCGGCACAGACATTCAAAGAATTTCTGAAAAATACCGAGGAAAGGATTAATCCTGTACTTGAGGAGACGGAACAGACCCTAAAAAGCCTCAGAAAGGTGAGCGATGATGTGGGAACAGTTACAGAGAATGCAAGGAATTTTTCAGGGGCACTGTATGAAATTGTGGATAATCTCAGGGCGCTCAGCAGTATTGTACATGATGTAAGAGAAGGGATGTCATTAAGGGTTCTGGGTGTAAAGGCGGGCATTAAAACAGCCCTGAATGTTCTAATTAAAGAGTTAATGAGCAAATGAGTAAATGGGTAGAGGAGTTATGAGTAATGTTTCACTCATTAACCCATTCACCCATTAACTCATTTACTAAAGAAAGGAGGACAACATGAGACACGAAGAAGGCGGTTTCAGTGCGGGTTCTGTATTGCTGTCATTTCTTTTGGGCGGTATGGTGGGCGCTGGCCTGGCGCTGCTTCTTGCGCCGCAGTCTGGTGTGGAAACAAGGAAAAGAATCCGGGAATTTACAGATGATGTAAGGGAGAAGGTAACCGAATATGTCGGTCAGACCAAGGAAAAGGTTGTTTCAACAGTGGAAAAAGGCAAACATCTTGTCGAAGAGAAAAAATCTGCTTTAACGGCAGCATTTGAGGCAGGTAAAGAGGCTTACGAGAAGGAAGTGCATAAGTAGGAAATGCACGAAGTTTACATTGCCGAAAGCATTCTTGAAACAGCCATATGGAAATGTAGAGATAACGGTTTCGGCCAGATAAAAAATATAAAAGTGAAGATTGGAAAGGCCTCGGCAGTATCAACCGAGGCCTTAATTTTTGTTTTTGACGCACTAAAGACAGGAAGCATTGCAAGCGAAGCATCCCTGATAATCGAAGAAATACCTACAACCGGATGCTGTAAGACCTGTAATGGCGAGTTCAGCGTGGATAGAGACTTCATCTTTCAATGTCCATGCTGCGGAAGTGATTCGGTTATAATAAAAGCCGGCAATGGTGTGGAGTTAGCGGAACTGGAAGTGGAGAGTTAACTGACAAAATGGCTTCAGATATTGATTTCATGAGGTTTGCCTTGAAGGAGGCAGAAAAGGCATTTAATGAAGATGAAGTCCCTGTCGGCGCCGTCCTTGTCATAAAAGGTGAAATAATTGCACGTGCCCACAACAAAAGGGAATCGGCTTTTGACCCGACTGCCCATGCAGAAGTAATCGTCTTGAGAGAAGCCGCACAGAAGATTAAAAACTGGAGACTGACTGGTGCAGCCCTTTATGTGACGAAAGAGCCTTGCATAATGTGTGCAGGCGCTATGGTGAATGCCCGATTGGGAAGGCTCGTGTATGGCTGCGGGGACACAAGGGCCGGAGCGGTGCAGAGCCTTTATCAGCTTCTTTCGGACAAAAGGTTGAACCATCAGGTGGAAGTTGTGGCTGGTGTGTTGGAAGAGGAGTGCGCTGCGCTCTTAAAGAAGTTTTTCAAAGGATGCAGATAATCATGTCAAAGCAGGCACGGCTTCAAAGCCAGATTATTCATAAACTTTGTTATGCTGGAAGACAAAGTATTTCCGCTTCATTCTCGGAAGGCATTCAGCCTTCCTCCGAAGCAAAGACAGCCCGCTCCACCATCCATGGTTACGCTTGGGCTGTCTAAGTCGCTCCAATACTTTGTCTTCCGCTTTGGCTATTGTAATTTATGAATAATATGGGCAAAGCCTTTATCAATGATGTATCGCTGATAAATGCTTTTCAGCCATGCCTGCTTTGCCTTTATAAAGACATGACTTGAATATGGTATTCCTTATTTGTATTGTTTTGATTTAAACTAATAGCTGATTACTGTTTGCCGAGGGCTGGCGTTTTTGGAGGGGTGCCAGAGTGGTTGAATGGGACGGTCTCGAAAATCGTTGTGGGGGCAACTCCACCGAGGGTTCGAATCCCTCCCCCTCCGCCAGAGCTTTTCTGTCGGCCCATTTTATGCTATAGTTCTTTATAAAAATTCCGATAAAAATTGATATGAAAAAAATAAATGCATTAATCTTTGCTTTTCTATTTTCATTCCTATTGCCTGCAGCATTTGCCGTAGATAAAGTTTCCACCCCTCCCGTTCAGACTCAACAGGCAAAAAACGGGGTCCCCGAAAAGTCTGCGACTTTTCGGGGTGGTAGTGAAGGATATGACATAGTGATCTTAATGGACTGTTCGGGGAGCATGAAAAAAACAGACCCGGAAAGTTACAGGAAGCCGGCGGCGAGACTTTTTATATCTCTTCTTGGAGAGGATGACCGCATAGGTATTATAAGCTTTGGAGATTCTGCAAAGGTATTGGCTCCTCTTACCGAAAATACAAAGAAGAACCGTGAAAGGCTTTTCGGCGCCATCAACAAAATAACATCAAAGGAATTTTCCACAAACATCACCGATGCTGTAAAGAAGGGATTCGATGGACTTAAAGCATCCAGCAGGAAGAACAGAGTTCTTATTCTCATGTCCGACGGAAAGCTCGCTCTGGGCTCAAAGGAAAAGGACGAAGCAGCCTTTGCAGAATTGACAGGGCTGCTGCCCGAAGTGGCAAAGTCCGGCATAAGGCTTTATTCCATAGCCTTTACAGAGATGTCTGACATGAAGCTCCTTGAAGACATGGCAAAGGCAACAGGAGGCTTTTTCAGGCTCGCAAAGGCCGATAAAGACTTCCATGTTATTTTTGCATCCATATTCGAAAAGATTAAGTCCCCGGATACAATACCATTGGAAGACGATACCTTCAATATCGACAAGGACATAAGCGAGGCAATACTGCTCATCAGCAAGCAGCCGGGTACATCCACTACACTCATAGATCCGACAAAGGGGAAACATACGCCGACGAAGTACGGCAAGAACATCCAGTGGTATGAGACAAAGGTATTCGATATGATTACCATTAAAGAGCCTGCTGTGGGCAAATGGAAGGTAAAGCTGAGCACAAAGGAAGGCAATAAGGTATTTGTCATAACGGACCTCGGTCTTAAGACGTCCTTTGATAAGGGCTTTGTAAATAAAGGCGACTCCATAAAAATTGATGCCTGGCTGCAAAGAGAAGGGGTCGCCATCACGGAAAAGGATTTCCTTGAGCAGGTGTTATTCTCTGCCGAAGCCACTGCCCCTGACGGCAAGGCTACAAAACTCGATCTTCTGGATAGCGGGAAGTCCGGTGACGACAAGCAGGGCGATGGAAAATACTCCGCTATATTTGCAGTCAATGCTGCCGGCGAGTATAGCATCAAAATAGTTGCAGAAGGCAAGACATTCAAGAGGGAGAAGGTTTTGCAATTCAAGGCAGCGGAAGCCCCTCTGCAGAAGATCGAGAAAAAAGCGCCTGCGGGCAAAGAGATAAAAAAGAAGGATTCGTCATGGGGTGTTGTGCTCATGAAATTCGGTATTATAAATTTGTCACTGGCAAGTGCAGTTGTTATAATTCTCCTTGTGAGAAAGGTAGCTGCAAAATCCAGGACGGGAGTGAAAAAGAAAGGAAGTAAAAAATGACGATAACTATCGATGCCCTCTATCTTTTGCTGCTCGGCGAGGTTTCGTTAGTACTGCTGATAACAGCAATGTATCTCTTTGCAAGAAACAGGAAGCATAAAAGACTGTACCAGAAGGCCCTCAAAGAACTGTCAGATATGAGAAGCAGCATGGAAGGACAGGATATCCAGAAGGCAGGGCCTCAGCCGGTACAAGAAGTACAAGAAGTGAAGGAAGTGCCGCTGAAAATGCCTGAAGAACAGCCTGTAGCAGCGGAGATGTTTGAAGTGCCGCAGCCTCCTGCGGCTGTGGACGAGACCGCAGATGAGAGTTCTCTGATAGGCAAGATCAATAAGCTGCAGCGCATAATAAATTTCCAGAAGGGCAAGATCATTGACCTGATGTGCTACAAAGACATACTCGAAGGCGCCCAGCGGAAGCTTAATGTTGTTCAGGATGGATATCAGGGTTTGAAAGACAGGTTTGTTAAACTGCTGGGAGAATCTGCGGAAAACAAGGTGCTTGCAGAAGCCCTAGAGGCGTTTGAGAATAATAATAATGAACTGAGCTCTTATATAGAAATACTCGGAAAAGAGAACGAATCCCTTGCCGAGAAATTCAGGCTATGGGAAGACGAATTAAAGCAGGTATGGGAGGAGGCCGAGAAGAGCGAGGTAATAGATGAAGGCCTGTATGATGAAAAATTAGGCGAGATAATGCATGAAAAAGAGGAGTTAACCACAAGGCTAAAGGAGCTTGAGGATAAATTACAGGAAAAGACCAAAGTGTTTGAAGATATGCAGAAACAGTACGAGGACCTCGAAAAGGAATACATGATTCTATACAGGCAGCAGCAGCAACAACAACAGCAGCAGGGCTAACACCTGCCTGTCACGTGTCTTATTCCGTCAATCCTGCATATGCATAATAAAATGCCGCTATCGAAAAGAATAGGGATGTGAGCCAGACGAGCAGAAAGTATAGCGCCCTCGGCATATTTTTATTCTTGAAGTGAAATAACATCTTTGGGGTGAGGGTGACTGTCCCGAATAACAGCATCAGCCCTATGAGTATCTGTGTAACGATTCTAACCATGCAATATTTTATTTCACCGGCAGGAATATTGTAAACGTAGTCCCCTTGCCGACTTCGCTTTCCACTGTAATGTAGCCGCTGTGGTTTTTAATGGTATTGTATGCTATGGAAAGTCCAAGACCTGTGTGATGGAGAAGCCCCTTTGTCGTAAAGAATGGCTCGAATATCCTGTTCTTCGTCGCTTCATCCATTCCCTGCCCTGTGTCGCTTATCCTGATTACAACATATTTGCCGGGATGCTGTAATACGTGCTCTGGCTTCACAATATCCTTATTAAATGTTTCTATCTTTAACGTGCCGCCTTCGGGCATGGCATCCCGTGCATTCAGGCAGATATTCAGGATGGACTGATGGATCTTACCTTTGTCGGCAATGACCCTATAGAGGTCATCCTGAAGCTGCGACTCTATAGAAATGAATTTTGTGAATATAGGTTTTGTCATGTTAATCATATCTGTGACAATATCGTTAATGTTTATCTCCTCTGTCCTGAATTCCGCCTTTTTCGAGAATGTGGCAAGATGCCTTATGAGCTCCGAGGCCTTGTTTGCAGAGCCTTCGATAGTGTCCACATATTTTAATAATTCGTTTATATCCTCGTGGTCTATGGAGGATAACTTTATCCTCAGCAGCCCTGCATATCCTACGACTCCCACAAGGATGTTGTTAAGATTGTGGGAGAGTCCTGTCACGAGGGTGGCTATTGACTGGAGCCTCTGCGACTCCATGAGGTGTTTTTCGAGGATCTCTTTTTCCGTAATATCGATGCCTGTTGCAATGACATATTTAACTTCACCGTTTCCATCTGTAATGACTACATTATTTGCTATAGCGATTTTCTCTCTGCCGTCCTTTGTCAATAGTTTTATTTTAAAGGTTGTTGGAGCTTTATATACGAGCATCTCCTCAAACATCATTTTTGCCAGATGGGCAGAATCCGGCGGCATAAAGTCCCACACATATTTCCCCTTGACCTCGTCTTCCACATATCCCCTCATGTCTTCCCATGCCCTGTTTACCTTTACGAATTTCCCATCTCTGTCAAGCACTGCTATTGTCGCTCCAATGGTGGATAAGAGTTTCTCCATGAACCCTTTTTCCTGCTGTAGTTCTGCAAGGGCATTGTTCAGCCTTTCTGTCCTGAGGTTTACGACATGTTCGAGGTTTTTTGTGTAGTTTTCCATCTCTGCCTTTGCTGATTTAAGGTTTTCCACCATGTAATTAAAGTTCTCAGCAAGAATTCCTAATTCATCCTTTGATTTCACAGGCACAGACACGGAGAGATCGCCGTCAGCAATCCTCTTTGTCGCATCAGTGATGGCTGTTAATGGTTTTGTGAGGTTTCTCGACAGAGTTATTCCAATTGCGATAAAGACCAGCGCCATGATGCCGGTCAGAGTCATGAAGAGGTTTCGCCTCTTTGCAATATACTGCGGCAGATAATCGGCATTATATCCCATGTACAAAAAACCGACTACTTCCTTGTTTTCCAATATTGGCTCGAAATGCATGAACTTATAGCCATCCCACAGATGCAGCATGGATTTTGACTGTATTGCCTCTTTTATCTTTTTGTCGGAGGGCAATTCCCTTTTTAAGCCGTTTTTATCCACAATCAAATATCCTTCGTTGTCGTATATCTGAATATCTGATAGATATTTGACGGCAGAAGTGTAATCTATTATACGTTTATGCATTATCTGGAGTTCGTTTTTCAGGATATGATGGGCAAAGTGTGGGGCTTCGAGCCTTGACATCGCCATGACATGTTTTTCGATGTGTTCGATTTCATCCTTTTTATAATGGTCTCTGAATATGAAATTGAGTGTGAGGCTTGTAATAAGGACGGCAGTGATTATGAGAAGGCCGATTTTGTAACTAAGATTAAATTTTATTTTCCATCTTTTCATAGGGATTGTTATCCGTTCATATTACATGCGAGGGTATAAACATTTCTGTGACTTAGGTCATACTTTATCTTATAAAAAGTCCTTGTAAATAATCTGTAAAAGCGAATCAGAGAGAACATTTGCTCAGGGACTTCTCATTCCCCTTTTAAGCTCTTCGATCTCTCTCTTAAGGGCTGAGATCCTTTCCATGGAGTCGTGCTGAATGCCTGCTATCATCTCGGAGCCTATTTTTTCTATCTCTTGTTCGTGTGCCTTTATCTGACAGAGGATTTCACGGTCGCTTATCATTCTCTGAAACCGTGCAGTGATCTCGGCGATGGAAAAGGGTTTGTTTATAAAGTCGGTGGCTCCTGCATTTATGGACTCCTCATAGTAATGCTCATCGGTGAACCCTGTTATAACCATAACCGGAAGGGAAGGGTCATTCTTCGATAGTTCTCTGGTGAGTGTGATGCCGTCCATATTGGGCATGACTATGTCGGTGATTACAGCATCGAACTTTTCTGTGCTGGCTTTATCCAGCGCTTCGACTCCGTCTGATGCTGTTACGCATGTATGACCTTTTGAGGATAGTATGGAGGAGACGAGATCTCTCGTCATGGGCTTGTCATCGACTATAAGGACTTTGTATTTGCATAATGTGGCCATATTCTAATATATTCGTAAGCGTGATCTTTTTCAACACCTAAATTGACAAAATATTTACATAGAAAATATAATTGGTGAATCGTACATGGGTGAATGAGTAAATGAGTGGATGGGTAAATGGGTAGATGAGTAACTCATGCACTCATTAACGCATTAACTCATTAACTAAAATAGGAGGATTTTATGGCAGAAGGCATTGTTGAGCTTACGACTGCTGCGTGGGATAAGGAGGTTTTACAGGCCAATGGTCTGGTTATGGTAGATTTCTGGGCAGCATGGTGCGGACCCTGCAGAATGATTGCACCGACAGTTGAGGAACTGTCAAAGGAGTATGCGGGCAAGGTAAAGGTCGGAAAGCTGAATACGGATGAAAATCCCGATATTGCGAGCAAATACAAGATAATGGGTATACCGACCATTATGTTCTTTAAAGACGGGCAGAAGGTGGACCAGATTGTCGGAGCAGTTCCAAAGTCCCAGCTTAAGGCAAAAATAGATGCGCTTTTACAGGGCTAAGGAGTAATGGAATAGAGTAATGTTTGAGAGTTTAAGCGATAAACTGGATTCCATATTTAAAAAATTAAAGGGCAGGGGACTGCTTAAGGAAGATGATGTGGATGTTGCCCTTAAGGAGATAAGGCTTGCCCTCCTCGAGGCTGACGTAAACTTCAAGGTTGTAAAGGACTTTGTCCAGCGTGTCAGGGAAAGGGCAGTGGGCAAAGAAGTTCTGGAGAGCCTTTCCCCGGGACAGCAGGTTGTAAAGATAGTGCATGATGAGCTGTGCGAACTTCTTGGCACTACAAACCAGAGGATACAGCTTGCGCCGAATCCTCCCACGGTCATAATGATGGTCGGTCTTCAGGGATCGGGCAAGACCACCACATCTTCAAAGCTGGCAAGATTTTTCAAAAAAGAGGGCAGAAGGCCGATGCTCGTGGCAGCAGACCTCAAAAGGCCTGCCGCAATCGACCAGCTCATAACCCTCGGCAAACAGATAGACATACCTGTTTTTTATTCAAAAGAGACGCAGGACCCTGTTGCACTCTGCGAGAACGCTGTGAAGCAGGCAAGGATGGAAGGCAGGGACATAGTAATTATCGATACTGCCGGAAGACTCCATATTGACGAAGAACTGATGAACGAGCTTTTGGCCGTAAAGACAAAGGTAAATCCCAGGGAAGTCCTGCTCGTTGCCGATGCCATGACAGGTCAGGATGCGGTTAATATGGCAAAGAGCTTTAATGAGCAGATAGGTCTTGACGGTATTATCCTCACAAAGATGGACGGAGATGCAAGGGGCGGCGCTGCCCTTTCAATAAGGGATGTTACAGGCAAGCCCATAAAATTCATAGGAATCGGCGAAAAGATAGACATGCTGGAGCCCTTCTATCCCGACAGGATTGCCAACAGGATACTGGGCATGGGCGATGTTCTCACCTTAATCGAGCAGGCGCAGAAGTCTTTTGACCAGAAAGAGGCGGAAAAGCTCCATAAGAGGATAATGGAGGAGAGCTTCACCTTCGAGGATCTAAGGGATCAGTTGAAGAAGCTCAGAAGTATGGGCCCGCTTGAAAATCTCCTCGGCATGATACCCGGCATGGGCAAGGCAATGAAAGACATAAAGGTGGATGAGAAGGAGTTTGTGAAGATAGAGGCCATTATCAACTCAATGACAAAAGATGAGAGAAGGAACCACAACATAATAAACGGCAGCAGACGTAAGAGGATCGCTATTGGAAGCGGCACAACAGTAACCGATGTGAACAGGCTTATTAAGCAGTATCTGGAAATGAAGAAGATGATGAAGATGTTTAAGGGCGGAATGGGCAAGAAGGGGCTCAGGCTTCCGAAGATCATGCCGTTTTAAATCAGGCAATATCTTTTCTCCTGTTGCCTATGGCCTATTGCCTAATTTGCTGCAAATATATTAAAATTTAACTCCTTTGGAATTTATCGTAGGAGGTGATTGTTTGGTAAAGATTAGATTGACACGAATGGGCGCCCACAAGAAGCCGTTTTACAGGATTATTGTGGCGGATTCACGGGCACGGAGGGATGGCCCGTTCATAGAGATTATAGGAACATACGACCCCAAGAAGGAACCATCTGAGATAAAGGTCGATTCAGAAAGGGCGAAATACTGGATTGAGCGTGGTGCGCAGCCTACAGACACTGTTAAGAAGCTTCTGCAAAAGGCAGGAACGCAGTAGCTTTCCAAACCACAATCCTAAATTCTAAACCCTATGGAGGTGGAAAGATGAAGGCATTGATCGAGGCGATGGCTAAGTCACTTGTTGATAGGCCTGATGATGTGAAGGTTACCGAGGTTGAAGGGGAGAGGACAACGGTTTACGAGCTCAGGGTATCTCAGGGCGACCTCGGAAAGGTTATCGGCAAGGAGGGGAAAACTGCCCGTGCAATGAGGACCATACTCGGCGCTGCAGGCACAAAGGTTGGCAAGCGCTGTGTACTTGAGATATTGGAATAAAAGCAGGCAAAATAAAAATTTTCGAAAGGGCGTTTTTCGGAACGCCCTTTGTTTTTCTGATGTTAAGTAATTAGATTTGAAGTCACCAGTAATTTTGCTTCAAGTCAGCGCCTTCAAATCATCGTTAATATGAGCAAGGAAGACGAATCCTTTGTTACAATCGGGCGGGTACTGAGAGAGTGGGGCTTGAAGGGAGAGGTGATAGTGCTGCCGTTGACCTTCGATCCCGAAAGATTTTCAAAACTCAAGGAAGTAGCTGTTCAGGTTCAGGATAGAATCGAGCATAAAAAATTAAAGTCTGTAAGACCCCATCGGAACAACCTCCTGATAGGTTTTGAGGGGTGCGAAACACCGGAGGACGCCAGAAGATACCGCGGTGCATTGATAAAGATCAAAGAATCAGAAAGTCCGAAATTGGCTGACGGTGTTTATTATCACTACCAGATAATCGGACTGAGTGTTTATACAATCGATGGCGACTATCTCGGAAAGATAATGTCCATATTCGAGACAGGAAGCAATGACGTATACGTTGTGAGGGGAGAAGAAAGAGAATACCTCATCCCTGCAATAAAGGATGTTATTCGAGAGATAGATTTAGAGGCAAAGAAGATGATAGTGAAGCTTATGGAAGCTGAAGAGGAATGAAGAATATCGGTTTTGACATAATCACCATCTTTCCTGAGATATTTCATGCCTATCTCGGTGAGAGCATTCTCAAAAGGGCATTGCAGAAAAAACTGCTTGATGTAAAGGTTTACAATCTCAGGGATTTCACAACAGATAAGCACAGGACGGTTGATGACTATCCATACGGCGGCGGCCCTGGTATGGTGATGAAGATAGAGCCCATATACAATGCAGTTCAGGCGATAAAGGCAGCCGATTATAAAAATGGGACGGAAAGATTGACTGTGATGTTAAGTCCGCAGGGCAAAGCATACAATCAAGGGATGGCAGAAGACCTCTCAAAGGAAAAGAGGAGAATTCTCTTTATCTGCGGCAGATACGAGGGTATAGATGAAAGGGTCAGGGAATCCCTTGTGGATGAAGAAATTTCCATTGGAGATTATGTAATGACTGGCGGAGAACTGGCTGCTTTGGTTATAATAGACAGCATTGCCCGGTTGGTACCGGGTGTACTGGGCGATGAGGAATCTGCAAAGGAAGAGTCTTTTGCCCGGGGGCTTCTCGATTATCCCCACTATACAAGACCTCCTGAGTTTATGGGAATGAAGGTTCCTGAAGTCTTGCTCTCCGGCAACCACAGGGAGATATCGCGGTGGAGGAGAAGGGAAGCAATAAAGAGGACTTTGCAGAGAAGGCCGGACCTCCTTAAAATGGCTGAGTTAAACGAAGAAGATAAAGAGATATTAGAAGATATTAATCGCGGGCTTTGCTCGGAAAAAATACATAAAATAGAGAAATAAAAGTCTGGAGGAAATGTATGAATATGATACAAACAATAGAAGAGGGTTACAAGAAAGAGATACCCGGCTTTAATGTGGGAGATACCGTCAAAATATATGTGAAGGTTATCGAGGGAGACAAAGAAAGGCTTCAGCCCTTCGAAGGAGTCGTGATCTCCCGCAGAGGAAGCGGCGTACGTGAGACGTTTATCGTAAGGAAGATTTCCTTTGGTGTGGGCGTTGAGAGAATATTCCCTGTGCATTCGCCTTCCATTGACAAAATAGAGGTGGTAAAGCAGGGTGATGTGAGGAGGGCAAAGCTTTACTACCTCAGAGGCAAGAAGGGCAAAGAGTCAAAGGTAAAAGAAAAGGCAAGAGAAACAGTAGCCAGCGCATAACTATGCGGAACAGGTCTCTAATCCGACACGAGAAATTTCCATCAGGAAATTTCTCGGGAGACCTTTATGAATATGACGAATCCATCAGGAAAAATGGATTCAGCATGATTGCGGGGATTGATGAGGCCGGCAGAGGAGCTGTGGCAGGGCCAGTTGTAGCGGCTGCTGTAATCCTGCCCGATAATATCAGAATTGAGGGCATAAGGGACTCAAAGAAGATACCTGAAAAAGAGAGGGAAGATCTCTTCTGGGCCATACTGCTCAATGCATTGGACATAGGCATCGGTATCATTGATTCCGTGGAAATTGACAGTATTAATATACTGAGGGCCACAAGACAGGCAATGCACAATGCAGTGATGGATTTAACAAATAATTCCGGCAAGCCCGATATAATCCTCATAGATGCCCTTACCATCCCGTCCATAAAAATAAAACAGATGCCTATTATTAAGGGCGATGCAAAAAGCGCCTCCATTGCCGCTGCATCCATTATTGCGAAGGTTGTGAGGGACGGCATCATGATCAAGTATCACTCCATCTATCCGCAATACGGGTTTGATAAACATAAGGGCTATGCAACCAAAGCACATCTTGATAAAATAGAAAAATACGGCCCATGTCCTATACACAGGAAGAGTTTTCAAAAGGTTATGGATTTACCATTACCGTTTTAAGGAGGTGTGATGGAAAAGGAGAGGATTGACGAAGCACTGGAGCTTTTGTGGGAATTGAGCGAGGAAGGAGTCTCTGGCATAAAGAGGTTTAAATTAAGTTCTGATGACTCTGATGTTGATTCCTTGATTCAATTACTGATCCATGAAGGACTGGTCACTGTCGATGACAATAATATAAGGCTTACTGATAAAGGCAATGAGCTGTCAAAAGGGCTCATAAGAAGGCACAGGCTTGCAGAGAGGCTTTTTACCGATGTGTTTGACCTTTCAGGAGACGTTGTTCATGAAGATGCCTGCAAGATGGAGCATATACTCAGCGAAGAACTCACGGACAGTGTATGCACATTTTTGGGACATCCTCCTACATGCCCTCATGGAAAGCCCATTCCGAGGGGAGAGTGCTGCAAGAAATGCAGGGTGGATGTACAGCCTGTTGTTGTAAGGCTTGCTGATTTTGAGGTCGGGCACAGGGGAAAGATATTATTCATCACGCCATCAGAGGCTGCGAGGATAGGACGTTTAAGCTCCATTGGAATTATCCCGGGAACGGTAATAAAGTTGATACAGAAGAGGCCGTCCATCGTCCTTCAGGTGGATGAGACCACCATTGCCATAGACCCTGAACTTGCAAAGGAGATATTTGTTAAAAAGGTTACATGAGCCGTTTTCGCATATCGATTAAAGGCATTGTTCAGGGCGTGGGCTTCAGGCCCTTTATTTATAATCTCGCAAAAAGTCTTAATCTCAAGGGGCATGTAAAAAATACATCCGATGGCGTCATCATCGAGGCTGAAGGAGAATCTCTCAATGAATTTCTTCAATCCATCCAGAATAAGTGCCCTCCGATTGCCAGAATAGACAGCATTAAGACAGAGGAGCTGCCTCTTAACGGCTATGAGGATTTTATGATCATTGAGAGTATCGATGCCGGGAGATTTACGCTTATCTCGCCGGATA
Organism: Dissulfurispira sp.; assembly: GCF_036745535.1. Lineage (NCBI taxonomy): Bacteria > Pseudomonadati > Nitrospirota > Thermodesulfovibrionia > Thermodesulfovibrionales > Dissulfurispiraceae > Dissulfurispira > Dissulfurispira sp. Next base: position 56,926 of record NZ_DAIOFX010000001.1, on the reverse strand, counting down.
TTTCCATTTGCGATGACTGTCTGAAAGAACTGCTCGACCCTTCTGACAGACGCCATCTTTATCCATTCATAAATTGCACAAACTGCGGGCCGCGATATTCGATAACGCAGCGGGTTCCGTATGACAGACCCAACACAACAATGTCTGTATTTGATATGTGTCCTCAATGCCTTTCGGAATACAATGACCCTCTTAATCGCAGATTCCATGCGCAGCCCAATGCATGTCATGAATGCGGGCCACAACTATTTGAATTTCAAATTTCAAATTTCAAATTTCAAATTGACGAGACTTCGGATCCGATAGAGGCAGCGATAGAATTATTAAAGCAGGGAGCGATTATTGCAATTAAAGGCCTCGGAGGTTTTCATCTCTGCTGCGATGCTGAGAATGAAGATGCTGTCAGGAGATTAAGGGAGAAGAAGAGACGCAGCAATAAACCTTTTGCCCTTATGTCTCCTGATACGGAAGCCGTCAGACAATTCTGCGAGGTTTCTGATGAAGAGGAAAAACTGCTTGCAGATAGACGCAGGCCGATAGTGCTTTTAAAGAAAAGGGTCAAGGGTCAAAGGCTAAAGGTCAAGGAACTGCCTGACGAAATTGCTCCGAATAACAAATATCTTGGTTTCATGCTTCCCTATACACCTTTACATTATCTTTTGTTTTATTATCCTTTAACTTGTCACTTGTCACCTGTCACTCGTCACTGTTTTGATGCCCTTGTTATGACAAGCGGCAACCTGTCAGAGGAGCCGATAATTATAAGCAATGACGAGGCGGTATCAAAACTCTCAGATATTGCAGATGCATTTCTCCTGCATAACAGGGATATTTTCATGAGGGTGGATGATTCAGTGATTAAACCTCGCCAGTTTATAAGGAGGGCGAGGGGTTATGTGCCGGAGCCGATTCAACTGAATGATGACGGCCCTGATGTTTTTGGTTGTGGCGCTGATATTAAAAACACATTTACAATCACAAGAGGTAGTTATGCCATTGTAAGCCAGCATATCGGTGATATGGAAAATCTTGAGACACTGATTTTTTTTGAGGAAACCCTGAATAATCTTAAACAGGTTTACAGGGCAAATCCTGTTGCCATTGCCTATGACCTGCATCCCAATTATTTATCCACGCAGTGGGTGCTGTTGCAATCTCAAATCTCAAATCTCAAATCTCAAACAAATCACAAATCCCAAATCTTAAATTTCCAATACCCATCACCCATCACCCATCGCCCATTGCCTGTTTTTTACGGCATTCAGCACCATTATGCGCATATAGCGTCTGTTATGGCAGAAAAAGGCTTGAAGGATAAGGTCATAGGGGTTGCCCTTGACGGTACAGGATACGGCACGGATAAAAATCTCTGGGGTGGAGAATTCCTTATCTGTGATTTAAAGGGGTTTGAGAGGGCTGCCCATTTTAAATACATTCCGCTGCCCGGCGGCGATAGGGCTATAAAGGAGTGCTGGAGAACAGCGATAAGTTATATTGCAAAAGCAGTCAGCAGTCAGCAGTCAGCAGTCAGGAGTGTTTGGGATTGGCTCGACTTTATAGGTTTTCTTGAAAAGTACGGAAAAGACAAAATTGAAAACATCTTAAAGCTTCTCGGCAACAAACAATTTTCTCCTCTCTCGTCAGGCGCAGGCAGGCTGTTTGATGCAGTATCTGCAATTGCAGGGATATGCGATAAAAATACCTTTGAAGGCGAGGCTGCAATAGCGTTGGAAAGCATTATACAAAATTCGAAATTCGAGATTCGAAATTCGAATTTGCAGGAAGCATATCCTTTTGAATTTTTAGACATGAATGCCCATTCACCCATTCACCCATCTACTCATTCACCGATAATTGTGGATTTTTCGAAGATGATTTTGCAGATAATTGAAGATGTAAAACTCAAGGAGGACAAAGGTCTCATTGCTACCAAATTCCATAATACAATGATCAACGTAATAACAGAAGCTGTCAATCGCATAAGCAAAAAATACGGGATAAAAGAAGTTGCACTAAGCGGCGGCGTTTTTCAGAACGAATATCTTTTGGAAGGCACGGTTAGTCAGCTTTCAGCCCTCGGATTCAATGTCCATACCAATGAGAAGGTTCCCTGCAATGACGCAGGCATATCCCTTGGACAGGCGTATATAGCGAGGGAAAGGATAAAGGCTGAAGTGTTGGAGTGATGGAGTATTGGAGCTACTCCAATTCCATTGTTATGTTCCCAAATACCACTCTGTTGATTCCTTTTAGTGATCTTATCGGTGATCTAAATGTAATGGAATTGTCTGCTATTTCGGTGATAATTCCCAATGCCATCGTGTCCTCATTGTGATTCAGGCCGATTATTGTGCCTTCCTCAAAATCCCTGTCTTTGAGCCCGAAGGGTTTATTGTTATAAAAGAACTCGGCATCCCTTGTATTTAATGAAAACTCAGAAATTTTTGTTTTGGCGAAATAATCGGCAAACTTCTTCTTTCTGTATCTGATACGATATTCCCTGCTTCTGACTTTTGCCATGCGTGATGCTGCAATGCGATGAATGGATACGTTTTCAATCAAGTTCAATATATGTTCAAGCTCGTCATCCCGTTGGACTGCAATTATATGGTCAGGCTTTACAGCCTTTATCTTGCCGATCTTCAATGCCTTTCCAAGTCCGCCTGAAATAAGACCTGTTGTGTCTATGATGACTACTTCAGACCTCTTTTTAGAGATTTCCACCATCCTCTTTGTCCCGTGGATCATTAGATGGAATTTTGCTGCAGGATTAGAGGAGCCTATGAAAATCATCCGCTCAAACCTGAAATCTTCAACATCTTTTTGACCGCAGAAAATCTTCATACTTATAGCCCCGGGCAGGCCGAGGGATGATTGTCCGACATCAGAGTCAACAAGAGAGACCTTGATGTTTTCCGATACCAGCCTCTTTATCAGGTATTTTGCGAGGGTGGATTTGCCTGAATCAGTGGCGCCGATTAACATGGAAGTGCCCATGTGTCTTATCAGCTTTTCGAGCAGTCTTTCCCATTGAGGTTCCGGGACGATGTCCATGAGGGATTATAGCAAAAGATGTTGGAAATTAATTTCTAATTAGCAGGTGCAATACTATTTAAAAATTACACTGCCGGAAATTTCTTGACAATCGGCATATCATGCCCTAAACTTTTTTCAAAATAAAAATTCCTTGAGGGGAGGGGTTTTATGCAGGACGATAATCTGTTTGATGGTCTTTCGCGACGAGGGGTATCGAGAAGGGACTTTATGAAATTCTGCACTGCCATCGAGCTTTGTGTCGCAGATAGCAGAAGCCCTCGAAAAGAAACAGAAACCATACCTTGTCTGGCTTGAATATCAGGACTGCGCAGGCGATACCGAGGCCCTGCTCAAGGCAAACAAGCCTACGATTGCGGAGATAGTACTGGATATTTTATCCGTGGATTATCATGAAACCATAATGGCTGCGGCAGGAAAGCAGGCCGAGAAATCCCTGATGGATGTGGTTAAGAATCATAAGGGTAAATACTTTGTTGTTGTGGAGGGTTCTATTCCCTTAAAAGACGGCGGCGTGTACTGCTGTGTTGGAGGCAAGGCAGCCATCGATATTGCAAAGGAGGTTTGCGGCAATGCCCTCGCAACGATTGCGGTTGGAACGTGTGCGGCTTATGGAGGCATCCCTGCTGCAAATCCCAATCCCACAGGTGCGGTTGGCGTAAAAGAGGCTGTGGGCGGAACAGTCGTCAATCTTCCGGGATGTCCTGTGAATGTGGAGAATATAACGGCAACTATAGTCCATTATCTTACATTCGGCTCTTTGCCCACCCTCGATGGTCTTGGCCGTCCATACTTCGGCTTTGGCAAGAGGATCCATGACAATTGCGAAAGGCGCTCCCATTTTTTGATGCAGGGCAATTTGTGAGACAGTGGGGAGACGAGGGCCACAGGCTCGGATGGTGCCTGTATGAAATGGGATGCAAAGGCCCGGCAGCTTATCAGAATTGCCCAACGATGAAATACAATGAAAAGACGAGCTGGCCTGTACAGGCAGGGCATGGCTGCATAGGATGTGCAACACCCAATTTCTGGGATACAATGACGCCGTTTTACAGAAGGCTCCCGAAGGTTCCGGGCTTTGGTGTTGAGACGACTGCCGATAAGATCGGTCTCGGCATAGCAGCGGCAGCAGCAGCCGGCGTGGCAGCACACGCTATAGCAAGCTCTGCAAAGAAAAAGGAAAGCGGCGAGAGTAAATGAAAATAACGAGGAGGGTTTTTTATTGCAAAAATAGCAATTGACCCTATCACGAGGATTGAAGGTCATCTGAGGATCGAGGCACAGGTAGAAGGCGGCAAGGTGGTGGATGCATGGTCATCCAGCACCATGTTCAGGGGAATAGAGATTATCCTTAAGGGCAGGGACCCGAGAGATGCATGGGCATTTACCCAGCGAATATGAGGCGTCTGAACAACGGTTCACGCCACCAGCTCCGTGAGAGCGGTAGAAAGTGCATTGGGGATTGTAATACCAGATAATGCGAGGATAATCAGGAACCTTATTACAGGCATACAATATGTTCAGGATCATGTAATCCATTTTTACCACCTTCATGCCCTTGACTGGCTTGATATTGTGAGCGCCCTTAAGGCTGACCCTGTAAAGACATCATCGCTTGCACAGTCGATTTCGGATTGGCCCAAGTCATCTGCATCCTATTTCAAAGGCATTCAGACTAAAGTAAAGGCCCTTGTGGACAGCGGACAGCTCGGCCCATTTGCGAATGCTTACTGGGGGCATCCTGCATATAAACTCCCGCCTGAGGCAAACCTCATGGCAGTGGCCCATTATCCCGAGGCCCTTGACTGGCAGAGGGATGTGATAAAGATTCAGGCACTGCTGGGTGCAAAGAATCCCCATGCACAGACATACCTTGTCGGCGGCATGTCTATACCCATTGACCCAAACAGCCAGAATGCCTTAAATGCAGACAGCATTGCATTCATGTCAGGGCTGGCAAAGAAGGCCCTTGAGTTTGTCGAGAATGTATATATTCCTGATCTGTTGGCTGTTGCCTCATTCTATAAAGAGTGGGCAAATTACGGCGGCGGTGTCGGGAACTTCCTTGCCTGTGGCGAATTCCCTAATGATAATGCGATTGATACTAAAAATCTCTGGCTTCCGAGGGGAATTATAAAGAACAAGGATTTAAGCAAGGTCCATCCTGTTGACCACACAAAGATTATGGAGTATGTGACCCATTCATGGTATGAATACAAAGAGGGAGATGCAAAGGCAAAGCACCCATGGGAAGGAGAAACAAGTTTTAAATACACGGGACCAAAGCCCCCTTACGAGTTTCTCGACACAAACAAAAAATATAGCTGGCTTAAGGCGCCGAGATACGAGGATATGCCCATGGAAGTCGGACCACTTGCGAGGATGCTTGTTGCCTATGCATCCGGACACAAGAGGGTAAAGGAGGTTGTGGACAGCGTACTGAAAAAGCTGGGAGTAGGCGCTGAGGCGTTATTCTCGACCCTCGGACGTGTTGCTGCAAGGGGTATCGAGACTCTGGTTACGGCAGAGATGATGTCTACATGGCTCGACCAGCTTACTGCAAATATGAAGAAAGGGGATTATCGCATACATAATGGAGACAAATGGGATCCGTCTTCATGGCCCAAAGAAGCCAGGGGATATGGCTTCCATGAAGCGCCGAGAGGCGCCCTCGGACACTGGGTATTAATCAAAGACGGAAAGATCGCAAATTACCAGTGTGTTGTGCCGAGTACATGGAACGGCTCGCCGAGGGATGCAAAAGGCCAGAAAGGGCCTTATGAGGCATCACTGATAGGCACGCCTGTTGCGGACCCTGATAAGCCGGTAGAGATACTGAGGACCGTTCATTCTTTTGACCCGTGCATGGCGTGTGCTGTTCATGTGGTTGATGCGGCAGGCAGAGAAGTGACAAAAATCAAAGTTATTTAAGGGGTGGCCATGTTAAAGAGGGTTTATGTCTGGGAGTTTCCTGTAAGGCTGACTCACTGGATAAATGTTCTCAGTATAGCCTCTCTGTCAATCACAGGATATTACATCGGCAATCCATTTATCCATGCCGTCTCCACCGACCAGTACATAATGGGATGGATGAGGTTCATACATTTTGTTGCTGCGTATCTTTTTGCAGTGAGCTTTCTGATAAGGATATACTGGTCGCTGGCGGGGAATAAGTATGCAAGCTGGAGGGTCTTTAATCCCTTCAGTGCAGGCAAGTTTAAGGGGTTAATCGAAATAACAAAGTTCTATCTGTTTTTGAAAAAGGAGCCGCCTAAGGCGGTGGGGCACACTGCTTGCGCCACTTATATGTATCTCGGATTATTCATCCTGTTCATTGCGGAGATTCTTACTGGATTTGCCCTTTACTCACAGAGCCATGTTGGCTTTTTCTGGAAGCTTATGGGTGGCTGGATGCTGTCGCTGTTCAGTGCTCAGACTTTAAGGCTCTATCACCACCTCGTAATGTGGCTGATAATCGCCTTTTCCATTGCCCATGTTTATATGGGATGGCTGCTTGACAGGGCAGAGAGGAGCGGTGTTATGAGCTCTATATTCAGCGGGTATAAGACAGTGGAGGAGGAATAATGGTTTTATGAAGGATAGGCGATTTTATATATGTCAGGCACGGCTCAAAGACTTTAAAAAGTGTTAGTTCAAATGTATATAAAGAATTATAAACGCATCACCAAACAAGTATCCAATGTTGTAGAATACGGATACAAGATAGATGTCTTTACAAGTGCGGAGTTTAAAGTCTTTTCGCCGCACCTGACATATATTTCTAACTGTAGAATAGCTCAATTTTGGTTTTAAGAAAGAGGGTCAGGTATTGAATATAGCACTTATTGGTCTTGGTAATATCCTTTTGAGGGACGAGGGCGTCGGGGTTCATGCAGCAAACACCATAAAACAAAGGTATGCCTTTTCTCCCTATGTGGAGATAATTGATGGTGGAACCATGGGCCTCGATCTTCTACCAATATTTGAAGGACGCGATAAAGTCCTGATTATTGATGCAGTTGATTTTGGAAGAGAGCCCGGCCATATCGGGATGATCGAAAATGACGATATCCCATCCGTCCTGAACTCAAAACTCTCTGTCCATCATATAAATCTTTCGGATGTCCTTTTTGCCGCAAAACTGATGGATATATCTCCGTCAGAAATATGCCTTATCGGGATACAACCTCAATCCCTCGATGTCGGCCTTGACATGACAGGTGAGATTAAAGGGAAAATAGAGACATTGATAGATGCGGTTATCAGAAAGCTGAAGGAGTGGAATGTAAAATGTGTCTTGCTGTCCCATCAAGAATTGTCGAAATAAATAATCTCCTCGCCACTGTAGATGTTTACGGAGCACGAAAAGAGATAAGCCTTCTGCTTCTTCCTGAAGATGCAAAGATAGGTGACTACGTCCTTGTCCATGCAGGCTTTGCAATCCAGAAGGTGGACGAAGATGCTGCAAAAGATGCCCTCAATCTTTTAAAAGAGATTGCAGAAGCCGTGGAAGAATGAGACTGTCTCCTCTGAAAATCGCTATAATCTATGCCTTCATAGGCGGACTATGGATACTATATTTCGGACAATCTGCTTTCCATAATAGTTGAAGACACCTTAACGCTCACCAAACTGCAGACCTTCAAGGGATGGTTCTATGTCATGGTAACTGCGCTGATGCTTTATCTGTTAATTCATCGCTATACCTATGAACAAAAACAAGCTGAAGACGAGATTGAAAATTATCGTAGAAGGCTTGAAAGTATTATTAGTTCATCAAATGACATTATATTCCTAAAGGACAAAGACTTCAGGTATTTGATTGCTAATAAAGCCCATGAGAAACTTTTCAATGTTAAGGTGACAGACATCATTGGCAAAACAGATTTTGATTTTATGCCAAAGGATGTAGCTGAGGAATGCAGAAGAAGTGATGAGGAAACATTGAAGTACGGGAGCATCAAGAGGAAAGAATATTCTGGAAGCAGGTATTTTCATGTTATTAAACATAGAGTTGTGGACACGTCAGGGAATGTAGGCATAGTAGGCGTAATAAGAGATATAACGGATTACAGACATGCAATGATGAAGATTACATGTCAGCAAACAAAATCAGAACAGACTATTGATGATATTACTACCAGATAAATAAACCTTTCTTGCCTGCAAAAGTCTGTTTATGATATTTTACAACTACTTCTCAGCAGGGGGTATTATGGTTAAAAACGACAGATGGATAAGGGAGATGGCTCAAAAGGGAATGATCGAGCCGTTTAATAAAAAGCAGGTGAGAAAGGGTGTTATTTCATACGGCGTCAGCTCTTACGGCTATGATATGAGGATCGGGGATGAATTCAAGATATTCACCAATATAAATAACACGGTTGTTGACCCAAAGAACTTTGACCCCAAGGGCTTTGTTGATTACAAGGGCGATGTCTGCATCATCCCTCCAAATTCCTTTGTCCTTGCCAGCTCCCTCGAATATTTCAGGATTCCGAGGGATGTGCTGGTTATATGCCTTGGCAAATCAACATATGCGAGATGCGGTCTTGTTGTGAATGTCACCCCGCTTGAGCCTGAATGGGAAGGCCATGTAACAATAGAGATTTCGAATACTACTCCCCTGCCGGCAAAGATATACGCAAATGAAGGCATAGCACAGCTTTTATTTTTACAGGCTGCTGAGATTTGCGAGGTTTCTTACAAAGACAAGGCAGGAAAGTATCAGGCGCAGAAGGGGATAACCCTGCCGAGGATGTGATATGTCGTGGAAGGAAAAATTAATAATTGCCCTTGATGTTTCGGATGCAAAACAGGCGCTGAGCATCGTGGATATGCTCGGTGATTATGCAGGCGTATTCAAGGTCGGCTTCGAGCTTTTTGTTTCTGCAGGGCCAAAGGTGGTTGAGGATATTCATAACAAGGGCAAAAAGGTATTCCTTGATCTGAAGTTCCATGACATTCCAAACACCGTCACAAAGGCAGCACTTGCAGCATCGAGGCTCGGCGTATACATGTTCAATGTCCACACATCGGGCGGACTCGATATGATGAAGCGGTGCAGGGATTCGGTTGCTGAGTTATGCCTTAAGGAAAATATTCAAAGACCGAAGATTATCGGGGTTACTGTACTGACGAGCCTCGATAACGGGGTTTTAAAGAATGAACTTTCTGTTTCCCATGGAATCAAGACCCATGTAAAGCACTTAGCATTGCTGGCGCAAAAGGCAGGGCTCGATGGCGTTGTTGCATCTCCCCATGAGATTTCCATGATAAAGCAGCACTGCGGCAAGGGCTTCCTTGTAGTTACACCTGGTATCAGGCCTTCGTGGGTTCCTCCTGATGACCAGAAAAGGACGGCAACACCAAAAGAGGCCCTGAAAAACGGTGCGGATTATATTGTCATGGGAAGGGGAATACTAAAGCAGGAAGACCCTATCAAGGCACTGGAGCTTATCTCTTTAGAAATACTTACAGCATAAACCTATGGCAGCAGGTGTGCATCAAAGCCGCACCTTTTTCAGCACACCTGCTGCCATATGCTAAGCAATAACTTGCGTATTACACATGAAGTTAAATATAAATAAAAGAGATTTCTTAGATTCAGTCAAAAATGGCAATATTCCTCCACTCTATATCGAGATCCCTTATTTTGAACCTTACATTGTTTACGAATCCCTCGGCTGCAGCGCAAACTCCATCCTTCTTGAGAGTGTAAAAGGACCTTACAAGATAGCCTGCTATTCTTTCATTGCCTTTGATCCATATCTTATATTCAGGGTTAAAGATGGGAAGATAAGTATAGGGTCAAGGGTCAACCCCGTTAGAAGCGACGCTTCTAACGGGGTCAAGGGTCAAGGGTCAAAGTTTAAAGAAACAGTCTCTTCAAGACCACCGCT
>NZ_DAIOFX010000001.1:0-46870 GCF_036745535.1 Dissulfurispira sp. | reverse complement strand
GGGTCAAGGGTCAAGGGTCAAAGTTTAAAGAAACAGTCTCTTCAAGACCACCGCTGGAAAGATTAAAGGAACTTGTAGCAGCATATCCCCAGAAATACGTACCTGAACTCCCTCCGTTTCAGGGAGGAGCCATCGGATTGTTAAGTTATGACTTTGTCAGATACATCGAAAATATCCCGAAGAATGCCGTTGATGACCTTTGTATTCCCGATGCACATTTCTTTATGGCTGATAATGCGATAGCTTTTGACCATCAGCAGGAAAAGGCATGGCTGATTGTTTCTCCAGGTGCAAGAGATACAGGACTGGGATACAGGGACATTTCACATATTGATTGGAACATGGCGTATGAGGAGGCAGTGGAAAGGCTAAAGGCAATAGGCAATAGGATAAAGGTAAAAGGCAAAAGGAAGGAAGATATATCAAAGCCATTTGCCTTTAACCATTCACCTTTCGCCCCTCTCAATTACGAGATGTCCAAAGAACAATACATGGATATTGTCAGGAGGGCAAAGGAATACATTGCTGCCGGAGACATATTCCAGGCAAATCTTTCACAGAGGATTTCAGCCGAAATAGGCGATAAAGACCCGTGGGAAATCTACAAGGTGCTGAGAATGGTTAATCCATCGCCTTTTGCTGCATACGCCGATTTCGGCAACTACCATGTTGTCAGCTCATCTCCTGAGAGATTGATAAAGGTAAAAGACAATGTCATCGAGACAAGGCCCATTGCAGGGACAAGACCGAGAGGCAGGGACTTCAAGGAAGACAAACAGATGAGGGTTGAGCTGTTATTGAATGAAAAGGAGAGGGCAGAGCATATAATGCTGATAGACCTCGAGAGGAATGACATCGGAAGGGTCTCCCGATACGGCAGTGTTGCAGTGGATGAATTGATGATCACGGAAGACTACTCCCATGTCATTCACATCGTTTCTAATGTCAGAGGCATCCTTGAAAAGGAGAAGACATGTTTTGATGTTATAAAGGCTGCCTTTCCGGGCGGAACAATTACAGGCGTGCCAAAGGTCAGGTGCATGGAGATAATCGATGAGCTTGAGCCGGTCCAGAGAGGTCCTTACACAGGCTCTCTGGGCTATATAGGTTTTTCGGGCAATATGGACCTGAATATCATCATAAGGACATTTGTCATAAAGGACGGCTTTGCTTATGTACAGGCAGGCGCAGGAATTGTGGCTGACTCAGACCCTGAAAGGGAATATTACGAGACCCTGAAAAAGGCAGAGGCCCTTATAAAGACGTTGGAGATAGTAGGCGGAAGAGGTAAGAATGCTCTGTTTGGGTTATAATTAGTTATGAAAGTCCTCATTGCCGACAATGCGAACGATGCGAAAGATGTCCTCGGAAAGATGCTCCTCGAAGAGGGATACGAATGTATCTTTGTGGAAAACAGCAGCGAGGTTATTGACAGGGTTTATGCCGAACTCCCCGATATTATTATTCTCGATGCGAAGCTTTCAAAACCGCACAGCCTCGAAATATTAAGTCATTTGAAATCAGCGCCTTCCACGAGGGATATTCCGGTGATCCTCATAGCCTCTAAAAGGTCTCATCTCAAACTAACAAAGGGATACGAACTCGGTGTATATGACTATATTTCCAGACCGTTTTTTAAACAAGAGATTCTGGCAAGGATCAGCAATATCACATTTGCCTGCGACAGGGTGAAGGAGGAACTCGAAAAGCTTCTGTACAGGGATTACCTTACAGGCCTTTATAACCGCAGGTTTTTCATGGAGAGATTTTTTGAGGAGATGGCGTGGTCTGTCAGGTATAAGGAGCCCCTTTCCCTTATGATGCTCGATATAGACTTTTTTAAAAAGATAAACGATACCTATGGGCACGGCTGCGGCGACGAGATACTGAAACAGATTTCGAATGCCTTATTATCGGTACTCAGGACAGAAGACATTGTTGCAAGATACGGAGGGGAGGAATTTATTATCTTGCTTCCCAATACCAATCCTGAAGGCGCTCTCACCGCCGCAGAAAAATTAAGGGTCACCGTGCAGGATAAGAACTTCCTTTGCGAAAGCGGCGATATACGGCTGTCCGTTACTATCAGTATAGGCGTCACGACATACAATGGCGAGACGGAACTCTCGCCTGACAGGCTCATCGGACAGGCTGATGGCGCTCTCTATAGTGCAAAGGAAGGTGGCAGGAACCGGGTTGTTGTATATAAGCAGTAAACATTGTTATGTTAGGCAATACCTGCGTAATTTGGGTTGAAGAAAGGATGAATTAATGAAGGTAAAGTTTTCCCAGCGGTTAAATACAAGGCTCTCTTTATTTCCCCTGTTTATCATTCTAATTGTTTTTATTGCCGGAGGCATTGGTTTTTATGTATTCGGTTATTCACATTTTCTAAAGGATTTTCATAAGCTGCACCTCATCAATTTGTCGTCAGACAAAAAGCTGATAATGGACTCATGGTTTCAGTATTACAAAACCGACCTCGAAGACTTTTCGAGGCTGGACAGATTCAGGGATAGTGCTGCAATGCTGATGAAGGACACCCAGAAACTTCAAAAGGGTAAAAAGGCCATAGAAGCCTTTAATGAGGCACATCTCAATATTTCGAGGCTCTTTGAAGAAAAGGCCTCGTCTAAAAAATATAATGCCCTTTGTCTTCTTTCGATGGATGGGAGAGTTGTCTCAAGCAGCCGTAACGATCTTGTCGGGGCTGATTGGTCTGACAGTACGTTTTTAAAAGAAATGGCTCCCGGGCTGAAATCAACGGCTGTTGCGGGTTTCGGCGCCGATGCCGGTTCGGATAACAGTATGGAGTTTATAACGCCGGTGTTTGATGTGCATGACAATATGATAGCCCTGCTTTATGCTTCATCGAAGGTCGATGATCTGACAGGTTTTTTAAAGATAAAAAATGGCTTGTATAAAAGCGAAAAAATAGATCTGATAGACAGGGACGGCAATATTGTCCTGACAAGAGAAGGTGCTTATGCCAAAAAGATCAGGTACAACATACCAGAGGACAGCCAGAACATTGTGCAGTATAAAGACGGCATATTCTTTTATGTGGCAGACCTTGAGCAGGCGCCGTTCAGGCTGATTGCTACGGTCAAAAAGTCCGAGGTCGCAAGGCCGTTCACCATACTGTTAATCATGTATCTCTCCTTTGCCGGTGTGGTAATTCTGCTGTTTGTAATACAGAATGCATACCTTGCAAAAAGGCTTATCACAAAACCTGTATCTAAACTGATAAATGCTGTTAAATCGGTTGTTGCAGGTGACTTGAGCGTGGATATTGGCAAAGACTACAAAGGAGAATTCCTGGAGTTGAAGAAGTCATTCGAAAGCATGATCGAGGAATTAAGGGAGCGGGAATCCAACTTAAGGGAAAATATCAGGACAAAGGAACAGTCCAGGCTGAGGTCAATGGTTTTTGGCAAAATGTCACATGAACTGAGGAACCCCTTAAATACAATTGTCCATGGCGCAGGAGCAATACTCGACACCGGGGCAGATATTTCGCCGGACAACAGGAGAACCCTTGAGGAAATCCTCTCTAACGGAAAAAATCTCTTGCAATTAATGAACGATCTCCTCGATCTCTCGCGGCTTGAAGCGGGAAAGCTCGCCATCTCGCAGGAGGAATTCAATATGTGCGAGCTCTTAAAAGAGATTGAAGACGCTGCAAGGAATGTCATAGGGACAAAGGAAATAGAATTGATTGTAGACTGTCAGGATGTGTTTCTGGATAAGCCTGTATATACAGACAGGCAGCGATTAAAGCAAATACTGACCAACCTCGTCACCAATGCAGTAAGATCCACAGAAGTCGGGACAGTGACCGTCCTGTGCTCGGATGCGATAAGGAACAATGTGGAGTATATAGAAGTATCGGTTGCCGATACCGGATCGGGCATCGAACCTGAAATGATGGAGATGATATTCGAGGAATTTTCTAATTATCCGACATCCTTTGGCTTGTTTATATCGAAGAAGCTGACGGACGCCCTCGGCGGCAGGATAGATGTGGAAAGCGCACCGGGCAAAGGCTCTGTTTTCACGGTGACAATCCCTATAAAGGCCATAGTTTACTGACAGCATAATTCGTAATGATATGCCGTAATCCGCGGCCAAACATCTCGAATATGGATGTAGAGTGTGCTGAAAAAGACTTTGCACTCAGAATATTGAGTTGCATTGTCTTGAATCCGTCATCTACTACATTGCTCACTTGTTGAGAAATGCGTTAGTTATCTCTGGCATAAATAAAGATCAAGCCTTTGTAAAGGCTTTTGAAGCATGCTCTACATCCATTATTACGGATGCTAAAAATATTAGACTACAGATTATGGATTATGGTATCATCAAACGCTTTATGAAGAAAACACTGCCTTCATAAAATATTCACACGATTAAGGATAAAGTATAGTTCATAAATAAAAGGGAAGAGGGCACAGAGTGAGCAACAAGAAAGAAAATCAGGGCGTCGTTGACAGGGTGTGGAGCTTTTTCTCGTCCATAACCCTTGCTGTTGTTGTCTTTTCGGTCATATCGCTTACATCGATTGTCGGAACAATAATCGAACAGGGGGCCGAGCCCGAGCGCAATATAAAGCTCCTTTCGAAGTTTTTTGGAGATGCCTCTCCAACGGTATTCAGAATACTGGATTCCCTCGGCTTTACCAATATGTTCCATTCATGGTGGTTCATCGCCCTCCTGTTTGTATTTGCAGCAAACCTCATCATCTGTTCTTTGGACAGGCTTCCAAGGATATGGAATATTGTTAAGGAACCAATAAAGCCGCTCTCTATCGATCTTTTAAATACCATGCCGATAAAAAGGGAGATGGTATTAAAGGGAAAGATCGACAATGCAAAGGGAGTTATGGAATCCGCTCTCAAGCGTATCGGATTTAAGGCAAATATACATCTGCAGGATAATGGGCTGCAGATATATGCGGAGAAGGGCAGACACAGCAGGCTCGGAGTTTATGTAACACACTTCAGCATAATCCTTATACTCATCGGCGCTGTTGCGGGAATATTTTTCGGATTCAATGCATCACTGAATTTATTGGAAGGCACAACCTCTGCAGTTGCATATATGAGGAATGGCAAGGAAATCCCTCTTGGATTTGAGATAGGGTGCAATGACTTTGAGACATCTTTTTACGAGAACTCCGATACCCCAAAGTCATACAAGAGCTGGCTTACAATTTTAGAAAACGGCAGGCCTGTTAAAATAAACGGCAAAGAGGTAACAGAGATAGATGTTAATAGCCCGCTAAGATATAAGGGGATTACATTTTATCAATCGAGCTATGGTTTTTCACCGACAAAGGATTCATTGTTTAAATTCAGTGTGACTTCCAATGACGGCAGGAAGCAGGATGTTCAACTTAAATTCGGGGAGTCGTTCAACATCCCGGGCACAAACATAATGGGCAAGGTTGCCGATTTCAGCCCTGCACTTGGCATTGATGAGGCAGGCAGAATGTTCACATATGCAGAGATGATGAATAATCCCGCAGTATTTGTTGAATTCACAGAAAACGGAAAGCCGAAGCACAACCAATGGATACTCAAGCGATACCCACAGACATGGAGAGTGCCTGACGGCATGGTTGAATTCAAAGACCTCTGGGGAGCCCAGTATACGGGATTGCAGGTGAGGAAAGACCCGGGCGTATGGATTGTATATTTAGGTTTCCTTGTCATGACAGTTGGTCTATATGCGGCATTCTTCATGAGCCATGGGAGGATATGGGTCACTCTCAAGGATGAAAAGGGCAGCACAAAGGTTACCATTGCTGCATCAGTCAACAAGAATAAAGCAGCCTTTGAGCAAAAGATAGAGAAGTTGTTAGGAGGTCTACATGGATAGTTCCCAGTTTTTCGGCATATCGAGCATTGCATATATCCTCGCAATGGTGGCTTATATAGCATACCTTGTTTTCAGGAATTCAACGGTCGGCATCATAGCCACGACAATAACGTCCGTAGGTTTTATATCGCAGACCATTGCATTTTTCATAAGGGGCAAGGAGTTTTATGATATAGGGCAAATGGGCATAATGAGGGCAATACCCCTCACAAATCTCTACGAATCATTGATATTCTTCGTATGGTGTCTGATATTGGGCTATCTCATAATAGAGTGGAAATATAAAAATCGTTCTTTCGGAGCATTCATTACACCCATAGCAGGCATGGCGCTTGCCTTTATTGATATATACGGCATGTCCAAGGATATACATCCTCTAATTCCGGCGCTTCAGAGCAACTGGCTTTTAGCCCATGTTACCCTGAGCTTCATAGCATATGCGACCTTTGCCATATCCTTTGCCACAGCCATAATGTATCTTGCCGTAACAACGGACAACAAAAAAAGCGGGGCGTATATATTCTGGACAGTAACATTGGGAATATTCATTTTAATCCTCGTTGCTATGGGCATAGACTTCCTTACATTTAAGATCGCAGCAAGGACTCCGGAGACATTCATTAAGAGCTATCTGTTCAAGGCAACATTCAGAAGCGCTTCGGGCCTGATAGTTCTTTTCAGTTATGCTGCGTCTGCTGTCTTTGTATATTTAGTATGGAGATACGGTTATGCCCTCAAAAAACTGATCGAGTCATTTTCCATATCCCCTGATCTCCTCGATGACCTGACCTATAAAAACATTGCCATAGGATTCCCCATATTCACACTGGGCGGGCTTATCGTCGGAGCCATATGGGCTGATCAGGCATGGGGCAGGTACTGGAGCTGGGATCCTAAGGAGACATGGTCATTGATATTGTGGTTTGTCTACGCATTCTATCTCCATGCAAGATTTTTGCGGGGATGGAGAGGGCATAAGATAGCCATAGTTGCGGTAATCGGGTTTGTATGCACCATTTTCACATACCTTGGAGTGAATCTCCTTCTGAGCGGATTGCATGCATATGGAGGAGGCTAAAGTTTATGACCTGCTCTGGAAAAGAGCAGAAAACAATGAGGATTGCATGCATATGGAGGAGGCTAAAGACCGTAATGCGTTAAGCGTCTCATCACTGATTTTGGGCATCGATACATCGTGCGACGACACATCTGCCGCTCTGGTTGCGGATGGAAATAAAATCCTCTCCAACATAGTCTCATCACAGTCGGACATCCACAAGAAATACGGCGGCATCGTGCCTGAACTTGCCTCAAGAAGGCATATAGAGATGATATGGCCTGTTGTGGACGAGGCGTTAAGCAATGCCGGCATTACCATAGATGATGTAGATGCAATTGCCGTCTGTTACGGCCCGGGCCTGATAGGCTCCCTGCTTGTTGGATGCGGCTTTGCAAAATCGATTGCTTACGCAAAAAAAATCCCCATTGTTGCAGTAAATCATCTCGAAGGGCATATGTTTTCTGTATTCCTTGAGAACAAGTTGTCATTCCCATTTCTATCTCTTATCGTATCGGGAGGGCATACAAGCCTTCATATCGTCAATGGTTTCGGACAATATATAGAACTCGGAAGGACAAGGGACGATGCTGCAGGAGAGGCATACGACAAGGTGGCAAAACTGCTTGGCCTCGGCTATCCAGGCGGACCTGTAATAGATAAACTTGCAAGGGAAGGCAATCCAAAGGCGTTCGATTTTCCGAGGGCATATGTCCCTGAATCCTTTGACTTCAGCTTCAGCGGATTAAAGACAGCAGTAAAGTCAGCAGTCAGCAGTCAGCAGTCAGCTATCAACATAAACGATATTGCTGCATCCTTTCAGGCTGCTGTTGTTGATGTCCTCGTAAGAAAGGTGGAATGGGCGATAGTAAGAAAGGGTATAAAAAAGATTGCATTGTCAGGCGGTGTTTCTGCGAACAGTGAATTGAGAAGACGCATGGAGGAAATGGCAGAGGAAAGGGAAGTTGAATTATTTCTGCCTTCGATTTCTTTTTGCACGGATAACGCGGCTATGATAGCAGCGGCAGGGTATCATCACTTCAAGACAGGAAATATCGCGGGCATAGATCTAAATCCAAAGGCGTATCTGCCGTTGTGAATGGAGGTTTTTATGATCGCAGGCATTATTTCCGACACGCATGACCACCTCGATAATCTTAGGAGGGTTATAGAGATCTTCAATGCAAAAAATGTTGAGCATATCATCCATGCAGGGGATTTCTGTTCTCCATTTACATGGAGGGTTATAAAGCATTTTAAAGGCGGCTTTACAGGCATATTCGGGAACAATGACGGGGAGAGGATTCTCCTGAAAAAATTATATCAGGATAGGATATATACGCAGCCCTATAAATTTACTCTTCATAACAAAAGAATCGTTGTCATGCATGAGCCTGATGTGGCAGATGAGCTTGCAGACAGCGGGCATTTTGATCTCGTTGTTTATGGACATACGCATGAGCCTGTTATTAAAAAGGTCAAAGACACACTGGTTGTTAATCCCGGAGAGGTCTGCGGCTGGCTCTATGGCAAACCGACGGTTGCTATTGTAAATCTTGAGATAATGGATGCGGAGATAATTTCTATAACCTAAATCCAGCGATAAGGATGGGGCTCTGGAGTGAATAGCTATGTTTTGGTAACAGTTCTTTGCGACTGGAGCGTCAGGCAATGGTATAAGCTTGGAGCGACCATACCATTGCCTGACAGACGCAACTGTTTGAGCAAAGCGAGTTTTGCGGCTGTAGCGCAAGGAGCATTAGAACTGTCAAAACGTAGCTCCTGAACGAAAGAGACTTATCCTTATCGCTGGCTCTCGGATAAGCTAAACCTCAAATTCTTCTCCTCTTTCCGGCACATGCGTGATAAACCCGAATTTCTCTTTTACAATATCTTCGAACTCGATGGAGACTTTTTCTTCGCCGTGAACTATGAATACCTCCGGTTTGTTGGAAAATGCGCCGAGCCACTCCAGAAGCTCCCTCTGGTCTGCGTGGGCCGAGAACCCTCCGATGGTATATAGTTTTGCCTTAACTGCTATCTCCTCTCCGAGGACATGGACTATCTTTGCTCCTTCTATGATTTTGCGGCCGAGTGTTCCCTTTGCCTGAAATCCCATGAAGATTACACTGCATTCAGAGCGCCATAGGTTGTGTTTGAAATGATGCTGTATCCTTCCGCCGTCGCACATTCCGCTTCCTGCAATAATGATGGCGCCTGATTTTATTTTGTTGATTCTCATGGAATCCTCGATTGAATGGGTGAAATGCAGATGCAGGGCTGCGTCATTTTTTCTGTTAAACATCTTCATTGCCTCTTCATCAAAGCATTCAGGATGTGCGAGATAAACTTTTGTGGCATCTTCAGCAAGGGGGCTGTCAACATAGACATGCAGGTTATAAAGCCTTCCTTCCTTGACGAGTTTGTTTAGTGTATAAAGTATGTCCTGTGTCCTTCCCACGGCAAAGGCGGGTATAAGGACATTTCCTCCCTTTTTGAATGTAATTTTTATTGCCTCTGCAAGCTCATCGATGCTTTCTTCTATGCCTTTGTGCATTCTGTTTCCGTAGGTTGATTCCACGACCACATAGTCTGCTGCCTCCACATGCTGGGGGTCATTGATTATGGGATTTCCCTTTTTGCCTATGTCCCCTGAGAACACTATTCTCTTTTCGACAGGACTGTCCTGATACCATAGCTCCAGCGTCCCTGAGCCGAGTATGTGGCCTGCATCTATGAATCGGTATCTTACGCCTCTGCCGAGGTGTTCCATCTTCCCGTAAGATTTCCTCTCAAATAGGGGGATTGCCGCCCTTACGTCTTGTCCTGTATAAAGCGGCTCAAATACGGCATCGACGCCCTTTCTTAATGCCTTTTTCGTCAACCATTCTGCATCCTTCTCCTGTATCTGCGCTGAATCGTAAAGCATTATTTCGGCTAAGTCTGCAGTGGCTGATGTGGTTATTATCCCGCCATTAAATCCGTCCTTTACAAGTTTTGGGATAAGTCCTGAATGGTCTATATGTGCATGTGTCAGAAAAAGATAATCTATCTCCTCCGGCCTGAAATCAAAGGGGGTCTTGTTTGTTTCGTCTGCATTTTCTCCCTGATACATGCCGCAGTCCACAAGTATCTGCATGCCATTCACGGATATGTGAAAACATGTGCCTGTGACAGTCCTGATGCCGCCTAAAAATTTAATCTTCATGGTAAATCTTAACCCTTACCTTTACCTGTCTTTTATATCGTTACTCCGTCAATCCTTTTTAAGCCTGCATCCAATGCCATTTTTACAGCCTCTGAATATTCCTTTGTTGTTATCCTCCTGCCGAGGGGAGGGTGTTCGAATGCCTTATAACACGGGTAATACTGATCCATGATGTTTATGTAGGTGTCTCTGGAAATCTCCTCTGCAATGAATCTCACGACCTCTTTTGTGCCAGCAATGGCTTCGGGCAGGACGAGATGTCTTACGAGGAGGCCCCTCGATGCTATTCCTCTTTCATCAATTATGAGGTCTCCAACCTGTCTGTGCATCTCCTTTATTGCAGCCTTTGCCTTCTCCGGGTAATCCTTTGCCTTTGAGTATTTCAGAGCCATTTGCGGGTCTGAATATTTGAAATCCGGCATGTATATGTCCACAACTCCGTCGAGGATTTTTACTGCTTCAAGGGATTCGTAGCCTCCGCAATTATACACAATAGGAATATTCATGCCCATTTCCGAGGCAATGGCAACGGAATGGAGCATCATTGGCATCTGGTGGGTTGGCGTGACCAAGTTTATATTGTGGCAGCCCATGTCCTGTATCTCCAGCATTATTTTAGCGAGCTTTTCAAAGGATATTTCGTTCCCTTCGCCAAGATGGCTTATGGTCCAGTTCTGGCAGAATATGCATCCAAGGTTGCAGAAACTGAAGAATATGGTTCCCGAGCCGAATCTTCCGACAAGGGGCCTCTCCTCGCCAAAATGAGGCCCCCAGCTTGCAACAAAGGGCTTATCCCCTGTCCTGCAGAAGCCGACGTTACCCGAAGTCCTGTCCACCTTGCAGTTTCTCGGACAGAGGACGCAGTTCTTTAATATATCTTCAGCAACCCTTACCTTATCCCATAGTTCGCCGCTGGAGAGCTTGCGATAAGCAGGTACGAATGTCATATATTCATTGTGCCTTAGGCAATGACCATTCTACAAGCTTTGTTGCTATCTCCTTTGCATGCCATGCAATGTTCTTTATTGCATCAACCATGTTTATATATATAGATGACGCTACAGGGAGACACAATCCCTCGATCAACCTCTCTTCGTGAAGCGTTGCATATTCTGTCGCCCTCTTTACTATACCCACCTCTGATTCCTCCACATATCTCCTCAGAATTGTATTTCTTGCAAGTATCATGTCTGCCGTCGGCCTCAGGACATCACTAAGCCTCTGAAGGAGAAATGTGATTTCCGTGACTGCCTTATCGCTGAAGAGTATGTTGTCCTTTATCTTTTTGTCCATGAACTCCGTTAGTTTTTCGATATTCTCGCCGATCCTCAGGAGGTGTACAGGGATGGAGACGTACGGCTTCAGTTCGGGATTGTCCCGTGCCAGTTCGGCAACCTTCTTTGTGAGCTGGGCCTCTGCTTTTTTAATGGCCTCTACCTTTGAACCACAGTCCTTTAATGGTTTTGAAGAATTATAAATAAATGCGGTTTGCAAAAAAGACATGCAATTTTCTTCATTGCTTGCCATATCATACATTGCCTTCAATAATTCCTTGACCTCCTCTTTCATGGCTTTTCCCTCCTTCTGTATTTTTTTTAAGCATATCAGATTGTATGACCTTCTGCAAGGATGTGCTAAAATAGTAAAAACAGCAAAAGATGGGGATGTAACCAATGGATGCATGGACATTGCGCAGTAAGATCGAAAATATAGACAACCTTCCGACAATTCCTCCTGTCCTGAGAAACCTGCTGAACATCATAGAAAATCCACAGGTTTCTCTCAGCGAGGTAGGCAATTTCATACTGAAAGACCCGGCCCTCACGTCAAGGATACTCAGGGTGGTTAATTCACCGATCTGCGGCTTCCCCGGCAGGATATCCACGATAAGCCAGGCATTGATACTACTCGGTCTGAATGTTGTAAAGGGAATGCTCTTGGGAGTTTCTGTCTTTGATGTTATGAAAAAGGTGATGGTCGGGCTTTGGGAGCACTCTATTGGATGTGCTGTTACTGCACGGATAATTTCTCAGAGAAAGGCATCGGGTTATCTTGAGGAGGTTGCTGTTGCAGCCCTGCTTCACGATATAGGGAAGGTCGTTCTGGGACTGAAGTTTTCGGACAGATATGAGAAAATCATAGCGGATGCCGGAAGCAAGGGCATTTTCATATTTGATTCGGAAATGAACTATTTTACTGTGAACCACGCTGCCGTGGGGGCATGGCTTACAGAGAAATGGAAATTCCCCAGGAGTCTGGCCGAGGTTATAGAATACCACCATAAACCCCATCTCTCGAAGAATGTCCCTGTGCAGGCTGCAATAGTGCACCTTTCCGATATTCTTGTGCGCGCAAAGGGGTTCGGTTTTGCAGGCGATAACTTTGTGCCTGCGATACATCCCTCTGCATTTGAGATGCTTGACCTTACAGAAACCGATATAAAAGACATACTCGATGAGATGGAAGACTCCTTCGGCCACATAGAGGATATTGTCCTCATTGACTTATAAAGGTCTATTTTTTCTGCTGTACTTGTAATTCTTTTATGATATAATACCCTTCAAAAGCATCAGAGGAGGTAATGTCTTGCCAAAGGTTACCGTGAATAATCTCAAACCCGGCATGAAGCTGTCGAAGCCGGTTGTCAATGAAGCAGGAATGATACTCCTTGGAGAGGGCACCGAGATCACCGATGCCCTTATCGAGAGGCTCCAGAACATGAATGTGAGCAGTGTTTTTGTAGAAGGGGCGTCAAAGCCCCAGAAGCCAAAGGAAGATGCCATGGCTGAAATAGACGCACGGTTCAAAAAGACAGAAAACGAGCCGCATATGGGCATGCTGAAAAAGCTGCTTAAAGAACATGTAGAGGAGTTATATAAATAATTATGGGCATACAGGCGCTGCGCAGTCAGATCGAGAGAATAGACACTCTTCCCACGATACCAAGCGTTTTGAGAAAGCTTCTGGGCGTTATCGAGAATCCAAGGATTTCCTTGAGCGAAATAGGCAGTTTCATATTAAACGACCCTGTTCTTACATCACGGGTCCTTAAGGTGGTTAATTCGCCTGTTTACGGCTTTCCCGGCAGGATATCCTCTGTAAGCCAGGCATTGATGCTCCTTGGTCTGAATGTTGTAAAAGGAATGCTCTTAGGAGTCTCTGTGTTTGAGGCGATGCAGAAGACCATGGTCGGTCTCTGGGAGCACTCCCTGGGCTGTGCTGTGACTGCAAGGATAATCGCAAAGAAGAAGGAGTTGAAGGAGCCTGAAGAGGTATCTGTCGCAGCACTCCTCCATGACATAGGGAAGGTTGTTCTGGGATTGAAGTTCCCTGACGAATACAAAAAGATTATGTCAGATGCAGAGACAAAGGACATTTTTATATTCGATTCGGAGAAGAACTATTTCGGCATCAATCATGCCGATGCAGGGGCGTGGATCGCCCAGAAATGGAATTTTCCCAGAAGTCTCGTTGAAGTTATAGAATACCACCACAAACCCCACCTGTCCAAAAATGTAGCCATGCAGACAGCTATAGTGCACCTTTCGGACATCCTTATAAGGGCAAAGGGATTCGGCTTTGCAGGCGATAACTCTGTGCCGGCAATTAATAATGCTGCGTGGCAAATGCTTAATCTGTCGGAAGCAGATGTAAAGGATATACTCGATGAGATAGAAGACTCCTTATCCCAGGCAGAGGACTTCCTTTTTTCCGATGAATAATCTAAAGACGGTTGTAGTCATATCCAGAGACATGGTCTTAACGAGCATTGTCGACAGGCTACTTAAAGACTCCTACATGGTTGCCGACTTTTCGAATATCCAGTCTTCGCTTGATTATATCTACGCCTCCATTCCCGACCTGATGATCATAGATATTGCCATGGATGATGCTTTTGCCATTACCATATTGAACGAAATGAAAAGCGATCCCATATTCGGCAGACTCCCTGTCCTTGCCATATTCGAGGATCAGTTTGTTATCCCGAAGTGGGACCACCTGCTCGTTGACGACTATGTCAGGAGGTCGCGCCTTGAAGCGGATATCCTGCTCAGGGTTGACCTGTGCATACACAGGGCTGAAAGGATGGTCGAGGTTAATCCACTGACAAGGCTCCCCGGTAACATTGCGATAATCAAGCAGATACAGAGAAGACTGGACAATAACGAGGTTTTTGCGCTTGCCTATGCAGACCTCGATTATTTCAAGCCATATAATGACAGGTACGGTTTCAGCCGTGGCGATGAGGCTTTGAAAATGCTCGGGCGCCTTATTCTGAACACTGTCAAAGAAAGGCAGGCACAAGGCAGTTTTGTCGGACATATAGGCGGCGACGATTTTGTGTTTATGATGGATGTAGAGCATATCGAAGAAACTGCCGGCAAAATTATAGATAACTTCAATAAGATAATACCTGCCTTTTATGATCCGGAGGACAGGGCAAGGGGCTTCATAGAATCCGTTGACAGGGAGGGGAATAAAAAGACATTCCCTTTTATAGACATTTCAATAGGGGCAGCCCATAACAGGTTCAGGAAGTTCTCTCACTACGGCGAGATAGCGGAAGTGGCATCGGAAATGAAAAAATACGCCAAGGGTGCAGGAGGCGGTTGCTTTAAGATGGACAAGAGAGGCACCACGAATTTGTGAATTAACCCCGTTAGAAAGCAATCAAGCTTTCTAACGGGGTTAATCAAAGAGCCTTATGATGCTGTCTGCCTTGTTTTCTATGCTCTTTATGCCCTGCGATATGGAATTATATTCGCGTTTGACCCTGTGCAGTTCGTCCGCAATATTCAAGGCAGTCAGGATTGCCGCCTTAAGGGGTGTTATGCCAGGCGCTGTGGCGTAAACCTCCTTGAGTTTTTCGTCCACAAAATCCGCAATCTGTTGAATATACTCCGGAGGCGCGTCACCCTTTATTACATACTTTTGTCCAAGGATGTGTGCTTCTATGCTGCTCATAATCTCTATTTAAGCCCGATTGTTTCAAGCTCGTTCAGCAGGTCTTCTATCTGGTTTTTAATGGACGACTTTTCCATGCCGAGCCTCTCGATTTCCATGTCCTTTAATCTGATCGCATCCTCCAGTTCTTTGACCCTTCTTTCGAGCTTCTCTTTTTCTTCTTTTAATGACCTGACCTTTTCGACTGCAATGGCTATTTTCTCATCGAATGTTTTCAGTGCTTCCACGGTAGCCTCCCTGTAGTAGTTCATTGTTTATTGCACGATAAATAATACACAAATTTTACGTGAAAAATAAACTAAAGATTTCCTATGTATTTTTTGGCTGCATATATGTCTGTATCCCGGCTTGCCCTCATATATTCGAAATAGGTGGTTAAAACCCTTTTCACATAGTTCCTTGTCTCATCGTAAGGTATGTCCTCTATGAACTCATCTACCGTAGTATAGCTGCCCTTTTTCAGCCATTCCCTCACAGCCTCCTCGCCCGCATTGTATGCTGCAATGGCAAGGGGGATGGAGTTGAAGGTCTTTACCAGATGTTTCAGGTAGTATGAGCCGATAAGGATATTGGTCTTTGCATCATGGAGCTGACTCGCATTTTTGAGAGCAATTTTGACATGCTTGTCAAATTTATGAGCAGTAGATGGCATGAGCTGCATTAATCCAAGTGCGCCGGCAATAGACCGTGCATCGGCATCAAACCTCGACTCCTCCCGCATGACCGATATGATTAAAAGGGGATCGATGCCGTTTCTTCTGGATGCCTCTTCAACCTCCTGTTGAAATGCCATTGGATAAAACAGATCATGGATATCTTCGCTGTATTGAACCTTTGTAACGAGATTTACAGACATCTTGTAATTGCCCAGATTTTTAAGCTGAGAGCTTATATAGATGAGCCTGTCATGGTCAGGGTTTTTCTTTGCCAGATGCGTTAATTCTGAAACGGCCTCATTGTTCAGTCCAAGCCTTATCAGGATGTCAACCCTTTCAGATGCACGCGACACGTGGCGGGTAGAGGGCAATGCGCCTCTGGCATTAATTCTTTCATTTAACTCTTTTGCCTCGCTGTTGTTTTTAAGCAGAGACAGAAATCCATAATAGTCCCGGTGAGGGATATTCTTTTTGTGCAGAGATGCCTTGAGTGCGTCCCCCCCTGTTTTTTCCGCACACTTATTTTTCCAGTACATATATTTTGACCCGCCGTATGTTTGGTTGAGATGGGAAAATATTTCCGATGCATTTTTACAATCACCCCACATGTAGTAAGTCCATCCCTTTGCCCAGAGTATTTCCTCCTTTTCAGATGGGTACTTTGATAATGTATTGTTAAATATTTCCAACGCCCTTTCGATATTATTGTCCCTTCTCTGCTTCGAGCCATACGCAATTAATACTGATACAACCCTTTTGTCTCCTGTATTTATTAGCTCCTGCAATTCGGACTCGAAGGTCTCCATGTCGCCTGCCCTGAATACCGACCTTGCCCTCCAGTAGCGGTTATTTACTTCTTTATAAAGTTCCGAGGCCTCTCTATAACGTTTCTGTCTGAAAATGGAGTATGCAAGCTTTTCAAGTATTTGAGTTTTGAGTCCTTCTCCTGACTCCTTTTTCAGGGCTTCTCTCAAGCATTTTTCTGCTTCACCGAACATCCATGCCTTGTTGAGGTTTTCGCCCCTTTTTATGAGGTCTTCTGTTGTTATATCGGAGGGAGACAGTTCATGCAGTGCGCTTTTAGAGAGCGGCGATACCGATACATATATATCCTTGAATATCCTTTTTGCCTTTTCTGTTTCGCCATTTTTCTTGAGCAATGAGGCATATGCATATTTCATATTTAGCTCTGAAGGATAATCCTTTACAAAGCCTTCGAGGAGCTTGATTAAATTCCTGTCATTTTTCTTTTTGGCGAGCTCTATCTCTTTTATGCGGACATTTTTTATCAGGGGGGAATCCTTGAATCGCTCTTTAACTGTTCGCAGGTCGGCAATTGCCCTGTCCATATCCCCTCTGTCCTCATATGCCCTTGCCCTCCAGAGGAGCGCATAGTCGCCTAATACCGGCAATTTTTCATAGGCTGTTGTTAATTGCGATATTGCACTTTCGTAGTCGCCTTTATCGAGGCTGTTTTTACCATTTAACAGATAATTGGAAACATCATCCGATGCAAAGGAAAATGTTGCCAGCAAGGACATAAGCAAAGCCACGGATAACAGAAGACAGAAGATATATTTACAATCTCTCATATACATTTGGACCCAACACTTTTTAAAGTCTTGTAGCCATGTCTGACCCATAAAATCTAAATCTCATCGATGTTTTTGTATTTAATACCCAGTGAATCTGCCAATGCCTTGTTTACAATGTGTCCCATATAAGTATTAAGCGAACTTCTTATTATGGGGTCTTCCCTTAGTACCTTTTCAATGCCGTTTTTAGCAATAGTTTTGATATAAGGCAGTGTTGCATTTGTCAGCGCGATGGTAGATGTCCTCGGATATGCACCCGGCATATTGGCAACAGTATAATGTATTATACCATCGACTTCATAAACAGGATTGTCGTGGGTGGTTGGCTTTGATGTCTCTGCACATCCCCCCTGATCAACAGACACATCGATTATAACAGAACCCTTTTTCATAGTCTTTAGCATCTCTTTTGTTATGAATATAGGCGTCTTCCCTCCCGGCACAAGGACCGCCCCAATTATAATATCGGCGTTTTTAATCTCTTCCTGTATGTTGTGCATGGTGAGGGGCAGTGTTTTTACCCTTCCCATAAACATTTCGTCTATCTTTTGTAATCTATCCATACCCCTATTCATGACCACGGTATCCATCCCGAGACCAATGCATACACGGGCTGCGTTTGTGCCCACGACTCCTGCACCAAGTATTAATGCCTTTGCAGGGGCAACACCACAAACTCCTGTAGGCAGAATGCCTCTGCCGCCATGAATCCTCTGGAGGTAGTACGAACCTACTATTGGAGCCATCCTGCCTGCTATCTCACTCATTGGAGCAAGTAGCGGGAGCGTTCCATCTTTCTGAAGGGTTTCGTATCCGAGGGCAGAGACTTTTTTGTTCAAAAGAAGTTCTGTAAGCTCCCGATTGGGCGCCAGATGGAGATATGTGAATATTGCCTGGCCGTCTTTGATTAAATTATATTCCTGCGGCAGCGGCTCTTTTACCTTCACGATCAAGTCCGATTTTTTGAAGGCGGTTTCTCTATCTACGATGTCGGCATCCGCATTCAGATACTCTTCGTCGGTAAATCCGCTTCCTTCGCCAGCGCTTGTCTCTATGAGGATTGTGTGGCCATCCCTTTTCAGCTCCTCAACACCAAAGGGCGTAATTCCGATCCTGTATTCCTCTTTCTTAATTTCTTTAGGGATGCCTATTATCATGACTAAAACTGTTTCAAATACTCAATATACGAATTAAAGTTCCTCTTTGTCTCCTCTATACTGTCTCCGCCGAATTTTTCTAAAAAGGCGTCGGCAACTACAATTGCTGTCATTGCCTCTCCGATAACAGCAGCAGCAGGGACTGCGCATGTATCAGAACGCTCGTATGCAGCCTCAAAAGGCTCTTTTGTTATTATGTCTACAGATCGCAATGGTTTTCTCAGAGTAGGGATAGGCTTCATTGCTGCTCTGATAACAATCGGCATTCCGTTTGTCATGCCACCTTCGATTCCTCCGGCATGATTTGTCTTTCTATAAAATCCAGACTGCTGACCGCTGATTGCTGACTGCTGACTGCTATAGAATATCTCATCCATAACCTCTGAGCCGAACCTCTCAGCCATTTCAAAACCTGTTCCAATCTCTACCCCTTTTATTGCCTGAATTCCCATCAATGCCTGCGAAAGCCTTCCATCGAGTCTTTTATCCCACTGTATATGGCTTCCGAGACCAACAGGGAGCCCTGTTGCAAATACCTCAAATACTCCTCCAAGTGTATCTCCTTTCTTTGCAGCAGTGTCTATTAATTCCACCATTTTCTTTGACGCATCCTCATCAGGGCATCTTACAGAAGATTCTTCGGTCTTTTTGAAGATTTCTTTGAAATTTGAAATTTGAAATTTGAAATTTGAAATTTTTACGTTGCCTATTTGTATCACATAACTTCCGATATTTATTCCGAACTCCGAAAGAAATTTTTTAGCGACTGCACCAACGGCAACGCGCATGGCTGTCTCCCTTGCGCTTGAGCGTTCAAGGATATTCCTTATGTCTTTATGACCATATTTTAAAGCGCCTGCAAGGTCTGCGTGTCCTGGCCTTGGCCTTGTTACAGGAGGGATGGAGCCTGCGTATTTTTCATCTGATGACATGCCTTCCTGCCAGTTTTTCCAATCTCTATTTTCTATGAGGAGGGATATGGGAGAGCCTATGGTCTTTCCCCACCTCACACCGGAGATTATCTCTGCATGGTCGCTCTCGATCTTCATCCTGCCGCCACGTCCGTATCCCATCTGTCTCCTTTTGAGTTCTTTATCGATGTCCTCTGATGACAGCGGAAGTCCTGATGGAATGCCTTCGAGGATGCCCATTAATCCCTTGCCGTGGGATTCGCCTGCTGTAAGAAACCTGAGCTTGTTTGTCATGCTTTTAAGATAACCTAAATAGATATTGTCGTCAATGATTTTATCGCTTATAATTGAGATACACGAACAAAATCTTTAAAAGGGGCATTGATGGACATTGCAGACCGCAATGATGAAGTGTTGAAACGGCTTGAGATAATACGTCTCCTGACAACAGGCATGCCCCCTGAGGATATTGCATCGCAATTTAATATAGATATTGAATATCTCTATAGGATAAATGCAGCATTTTCACTGAGTGGTGTTTCCGGGATACTTTCAGGGCCTGATATTAGAAATTGGCTTGACAGTTTAAATAAAGACGACCCCATAATAAGAAGGCTGGAGATGATACGGCTGCTCAGGTCTGGCACACCTCCCCATGTAATTGCTAAACAGTATAATGCTGTCCCGGATTATATATGCAGGCTAAATGATAGGTTCTCCAAAAAACGGAGTTATCGGGATACTGACAGAGGACGATTTCCAGAAATTCCGTCTAATCCATCCTGATGTTATCCGCATCTGCTCTTTTAATCTCCATGGAACACACCAAACGGGACCAACAAAA
This sequence comes from Dissulfurispira sp., assembly GCF_036745535.1. Classification (NCBI taxonomy): domain Bacteria; kingdom Pseudomonadati; phylum Nitrospirota; class Thermodesulfovibrionia; order Thermodesulfovibrionales; family Dissulfurispiraceae; genus Dissulfurispira; species Dissulfurispira sp. The sequence goes on along the minus strand of NZ_DAIOFX010000001.1, from coordinate 26,597 downwards.
TAATCTGGAGTAGCCCATATAGGAGTCTTTGCTGTAATAGAGTAAAGCAGCAGACAGGATTTTTATGCCTCACAGAGCCGGATATTTTGCCATCGCCTGTCAATGGGATCACCACTGCCATGACTTGCTCGAGTCTATACGTGGTAGATTCCAGCACATGCTCTCTGAGTTGGGAGAACTGGAGCATCAGAGTGCATGGGATATGAAATCCCTTTTAAATTACTATAAGAAGTGGCACTACAACAAGGAACTCTATCATTTTACAATCAATGACATAGGCAGAAAACAATTTGTAATAAACTCCCTCGGATACAGAGGCTATGGGGTGAATATGGATTTGCTCGGGGCACTGGAGGCAGCGAAAAATGAACATGCAGGACATCTCTACTGGTTGATGGAAGAGAGATTTAAAAGACATATAGACTTTACAAAAAGGACAATATACCTGCCGCAGGAACTTATCGATTCGATGGATTCTCACTATATAATTACAGAGCTGTGCAAAAAACTAAGATGGAATCCTGAAGAAAACATTCCCAGAGCGGCATATCCTGTGGGTTTAAATCCCGGCCATTATTTCCATGTTATGGGAGGAACCCCATGGCCGGTCAATACCGCCATTTTTCAGAAGCTATTTTTAAATCTTGGCAACTCCTCGATGACGATTATGAAAGGCAGCATGGGTTACCATAATGTCCTTTACTGCGGTGAATGGGGAGACAACTGGCAGAAGTGGCAGACGCACAGGCTTCCCCTTTTTCCATATGAAAGCTGCCACGGCCGCATAAAACATGTCACATTCTCTTACATAATCCACAGGGATGGCAGATCTATTCCATCAAAGTACGACTATAAATTTGCCACCCTCGATGACTTTCATAAAGGATGGATTGATCTCGGTGACTTCCATGACCCTTACTTCAAAACAGAAAATAACTACCCCACATGCGAACTCAATCAGGAGGAATTACAGCAGGCGCTGAAAATGATAAATAACGAATACGATAGCCTCCCTATACGCCCTTTCTTTACAAGGGGCAATACATGGGATACAGGTCATCCTGTCCATGAAATCCACAGGCATATTGATTGGGTGATAGAACGAAAAGGGAATGACCGGAGAGGCAGACATTATATACTGATTGCAATGTTTGACTTTGATAATTATCATGTGGCAGAACATCTTATTTATGCAAAGAACAATGGTATCGATATAGAGTGTATTGCTGATTGGGCTTCCATAAGTTCTATGAACTGCACAGAAAATGTTGCGAGGATGAGACGTGCAGGGATTCCCATATATGGTGTGGTGCGAAACACCCCGTGCAATTCATCCGAAGGCATTGCGAGCATGCATACAAAGTTTATCATCTTTGACGGAGAGGTAGCCCATTCAGGCTCATACAATCTGCATTTTCACCTCTGGGGCGGAAACTGGGAAAACGGGCTTGTTTATTACTCAAGGGATTTTGCCCTCCTTTACTCAAACATCTATAATGCCATAAGGGGAGGAGTTATACAGAGACTGCATGTCGATCCACAGGAACGATATAACCTCTACTACAGTTTCGGCAGTTATTACACGTCATGGAGAGACTATTACCGGCCGCAGGATGCCATTATAACAGAGATAAACAATGCAAGACATTCTATAATTGTGGCCATGTTTGATATGGACTATCTTACAGGTATATCATCCCATGATAGTCATGAAACCGATGTAATAACCGCCCTTATCAATGCAAGGAATAGGGGGTCAGGGTAAGGATAATAATGAATGGAATGGTCACCCATACCGGGCCTCTGCCGGAGCCGTGGGATAGGGATTTTCGCAGGCCATTAAAGGACCCTATCCAGCGGCTTAAAGACGCATGGATGGAGGTTACTTACGTTTATTACCGGGAGGGCATATACTCTCCTTTACATCATAAGTTTGCGGTTTTTGATAATTACACGGTCATAACCGAGTCCTGCAACTGGTGTAGAGTAAGCACTTATTCGGATGAGGTCCTTTCAGTAATAAAGGACAGAAGAATAGCCATGGAGTTTATAAACGAGGCTGACAGGCTATGCAGATCCTTCAGACTTGGATGGGAATAGGTTTAGATTATGATAGAATATTAAAAATAAATATTCACGGAAGGAGAATATGAAAAAGAGAGTTCTTACAGACTTTGACCTCCACCTTATAGGCGAGGGCACGCATTACAAGAATTATGAAAAACTCGGAGCCCATGTTGTTGAGGTTAATGGAGTAAAGGGAGTCCACTTTGCTGTCTGGGCGCCTAATGCCAAAAGGGTAAGCGTTATCGGTGATTTTAATCACTGGGATGGAAAAAAGCATCCAATGAAGCTCCTCGGCGATTCGGGCATATGGGAGATATTTATTCCTGGCCTCGATGAGGGGGAATTATATAAGTTCGAAGTCAAATCAAAGTACAGGGGCTATAAGGAGCAAAAGGCAGACCCCTTTGCCTTCTATTTTGAGGTGAGGCCGAAGAGCGCTGCCATTGTATATAACATAGAAAACAAGCACCAGTGGCAGGATGCTGAGTGGATGGAGATTAGAAGGAAGAAAAACTGGTTCGAATCTCCGGTTGCTATTTATGAAGTGCATTTAGGCTCATGGATGCGTGTGCCAGAAGACAATAACAGGTTCCTTACATACAGAGAACTTGCGGATAAACTGATACCTTATGTCAAGGAACTCGGGTTTACACATATAGAGCTTTTGCCTATTTCAGAGCACCCCCTCGATGCCTCCTGGGGTTACCAGACTATAGGATATTTTGCACCAACGAGCAGGCACGGCAGGCCCGAAGACCTTATGTATTTTGTTGATAAATGCCACCAGAATGAAATCGGCGTAATAATAGACTGGGTTCCTGCCCATTTCCCGAAGGATGCCCATGGCCTCGGCTATTTTGACGGCACATGCCTTTATGAACATGAAGACCCGAGGAAGGGCGAACACAGGGATTGGGGAACGCTGATATTTAATTACGGAAGGAATGAAGTAACAAATTATCTGATCTCAAATGCCCTTTTCTGGCTCGAAAAATACCATATTGACGGATTGAGAGTGGATGCGGTTGCATCAATGCTATATCTCGACTATTCAAGAGAACCGGGAGACTGGATACCAAATATCTACGGAGGCAATGAAAACCTCGAGGCAATAGATTTTTTAAAGAAACTCAACGAGGTCGTGCATCAATACCATCCCGGCGTTCTCACAATAGCCGAGGAATCTACGGCATGGACAGGTGTATCAAGGCCGACATACTTAGGCGGACTCGGCTTCAGCATGAAGTGGAATATGGGCTGGATGCACGATACTCTGGAATATTTTTCAAAAGACCCTATCTATAGAAAGTACCATACAAATAATCTGACATTCAGTATGCTCTATGCATTTACTGAGAATTTTATTTTGCCCTTTTCCCACGATGAGGTTGTTCATGGCAAAAGGTCAATGCTGGATAAGATGCCGGGCGATACGTGGCAGAAATTCGCAAATCTGAGGGCACTTTTAGGATACATGTACGGACATCCGGGGAAAAAACTTCTATTCATGGGATCTGAATTCGGCCAGTGGCGTGAATGGAATTTTGACGAAAGCCTCGACTGGCATTTGCTGCAACACGAGCCTCATAAAAAATTACAGAGATTTCTCTCTGATTTGAACAATCTTTATATAACAGAACCTGCAATGCATGAGGTTGATTTTGAGTGGCACGGCTTTGAATGGATAGACTTCCATGACTCCGACAATAGTGTAATCTCGTTTATCAGAAGGGCAAAGAATCATGACGATTTCCTCGTATTTGTTTTTAATCTTACGCCGATTCCGAGGTTCGGATACAGGGTAGGGGTTCCGGGAGGCGGGTTTTACAGGGAGATTCTGAACAGCGACTCAGAGATATACTGGGGAGGCAATCTCGGAAACGCCGGCGGTGTCTATGCCGATAATGTGCCGTGCCATGCAAGACAATTCTCATTAAACCTTATTCTTCCTCCATTGTCTATATTGATACTCAAGCCTGCGTAAAAGTTCTTGACCATAATCCGTAATCATGGATGGCAGATATACCTCAAAGCGTGGCCTTGACGATTATAATAATATTATGTGTTATAGCTTACTTAATAGATGCGATAAATATGCGTTGCAGGAGGTCTGATATGAAGAGAGACGACAATATAGGATTGGTTGCACTCTTTTCCTTCCTTGTGGGAGGGCTTGTGGGTGCAGGGCTTGCCCTTGTTCTGGCGCCGCAATCCGGCAAGAAAACGAGAAGACAGATAATGGAGTTTGCAGGGGATGTGAAGGAGCAGGCTGCCGGGTATGCAGAAAGGCTGAAGGAAAAGGTGTTTTAGACATCTATCTTTTTCCCAGTTTCCTCAATGTCTCTTTATAGACCTTGTAAAACTGCTCGTTGTCGTCAATGGATTTCTTCAGGATATTCGCCAGATTTGGAATGTCGGATTTGTTAATCGCGACATTAACACTTTTTGAGAATGCCGTCATGTTATCGAGTGTTTTGAGATTCTGGCCTATAAGGGCAAGGAAGATATGCCTCCTTGAAACCATTGGCATGTTTTGAAAGAACTTCAATACTTCATTGTTTTCGGGAGAACTGCCTGCAAAGTTTTCGTTCAGGACAATCACATCATACTGGTTAAATCTCACCTTTTCGAGGGTATCGGCACTGCTTGTAGAAATATCTATTTTGTACTTCAGCTCCTTCAATGCTGAATTTATGACATTTTGCATCTCTGAATTGTCATCACATATAAGGGCTGTTTTAAAGCCTCCGCCGTACTCTTCTGTCTCGGGACTCATAATTAACACCTCACTTCAGTTATATTTTAGGTTTAAACTGCTGCTCCTTTATCTTTTTCTCGTATTCCTTGTCCAGTTTTAATCCTTCTATGGGCGTTGTTTTTTCTCCCCTTTTCGCCTTTATCATGTCGATGCCCCTGCCCACAATCGATTTTTTGGATGCGTACGCGAGGGCTGTGTCTTCTGTTATCTGTCCATCTTCGTAGAGTTTGATGATAGCGCTGTCAAATGTCTGCATCCCGAATGCCTCGCCTGTATCTATGATGTCATAGAATGTCTTGCCCTCGGATTCTCCATTGAGTATAGTGTCTTTCACCCTGATATTCGTTTTCATAATCTCCACAGCAGCTATCCTGCCTCCGCCTATTTTAGGCAACAGCCGCTGGCTCACAATCCATCTGACGGTATCGGCAAGGCGGATTCGCACCTGTTTTTCCTCCTCCTGCTCGAACATGCCGATAATCCTGTTTATGGTCTGTCCGGCATCTATTGTGTGGAGTGTTGAAAGGACAAGGTGTCCGGTCTCTGCTGCAGTCATGCCTATTTCGACAGTTTCCCTGTCCCTCATTTCACCTACGAGGATCACCTTTGGTGCCTGTCTCAACGCAGCCCTCAATCCATTTGCGAATGTATCAAAGTCTATTCCCATCTCCCTTTGATTGAAGGTAGCCTTTTTATGGGGATGAACGAATTCCACAGGGTCTTCGAGTGTGAGTACATGGACGGCCTTGTTTTGATTTATAATATCCAGAACCGCTGCCAGTGTTGATGATTTACCGCTGCCTGTTGCACCTGTTACCAAGACAAGACCGTTTTTCTCCTCTGCTATCTGGGACAGGACTTCAGGCAGTTTTAAATCTGAAAGGGATGGAATGCGTGTAGCAAGCTGTCTTAAGACTATGGAATAGGCACCCCTCTGTGAGAATACATTTACCCTGAACCTTGCCTTTTCGGGAAGTGCATAGGAAAAGTCGCATGAGCCTTCGCTGATAAGGTTTTCTGTAAGACGCCTGTCCGAGTTTATCAAATTCATGGCGATTATTTCTGTCTGGAATGGAGTCAGTGTTTCTATGGCATTGTTTTCGAACGTCACAGGGACAAGCTGTCCTGCAGACTCTACCTGCGCTGGTTTGCCAACCGTAAAGTTAAGGTCGGAGACATTTGAGTGGCTGTCCAGCATTGTGGATAGTATGTAATCTATTTCAGGTTTTCTCATAAATCCCTCTTTTATTAAGCTGTCAGCTATCAGCTTTCAGCTATTTCTTTCATGCTGATTGCTGAGGGCTGACCGCTGATTGCTTATTTAGAACTCCGGCGGAGGCTCTTTCAGATACTGCACAAACTTTTGTTTATCTATTGCCTTGTCGTAAGCATCTTCCGGGCTTATCCATTTTTTTAATAGAAGCTCCATTATTGCATCGTCCAGTGTCTGCATTCCATACTTTTTCCCTGTCTGCATTGCCGAAGGTATCTGGTGTGTTTTGGCTTCCCTTATTAAGGCGCCTACTGCATATGTGCAGACTAAAATTTCCAATGCTGCGCATCTTCCTTTTTTGTCCACCCTCTTAAACAGGTTCTGGGCAATTACCCCTTTCAAGCTTTCGGACAGGGTTGTCCTTATCTGTGCCTGCTGATGCGAAGGGAAGACATCTATTATTCTGTCCACGGTCTTCGGTGCATTTGTGGTATGAAGTGTGCCGAATACGAGATGTCCGGTGGCTGCTGCTTCAAGCGCCAGTTGGATAGTCTCGAGGTCTCTCATTTCTCCAACGAGTATGATGTCGGGGTCTTCTCTCAATGCACTCCTCAACGCGGAGGCAAATGATCTTGTATGTGTTCCTAATTCCCTGTGGTTAACTATGCAGCCCTGGCTTTTATGTACGAACTCTATAGGGTCTTCTATCGTGATTATATGGTCTTTACGGTTTTTATTTGCATAATCTATGATCGCAGCCAGCGTGGTGGATTTACCGCTTCCTGTGGGCCCTGTAACCAGTACCATCCCTTTGCCGAGCATTGCAAACTTCTTGCATATAGGTGGAAGCCCAAGCTGCTCTATGGTCATGATCTCGCTCGGGATGAGCCTGAATACCGATCCTATGCCGTATTTTTGAAGAAATAGGTTGCAGCGAAACCTTGCCATGCCGGGGATTTCATAGCCGAAGTCCACATCCCCTGTCTCTTCAAAGACCTTGATCTTATCTTCAGGCGTGATTTCATAGAGCATCCCCCTCAACTCATCATTATCCAGGACATTGTATTGAACCCTCTCCATATCGCCCCTGATGCGCAGGACAGGCTGCTGACCCGAAACCAGATGGAGGTCTGAGGCTCCCTGATCGAGCATGAGCTTAAAAAAAGCATCGATTTTTGCCATTTTAATCTCCTTTTTTAGAAAGGTAATCTGCAAAGATAATCAGAACATATCAAACGACATATTTTTTGTCAAGGACTGTCCTTGCTTGCACAAAACATCTGTGGTTGTTTACTATAATAAAGAAGGAGATGAAATTATGGTAAGTATCTTACAGAAGATATTCGGCACAAAGAACGAGAGGGAATTAAAGAGACTATTCGAGTTTGTCGATGAAATAAACAGCCTCGAACCTCTAATTTCATCCCTCAGCAACGACCAGTTGAAGGCAAAGACAGAGGAATTCAGAACAAGGCTTGAATCAGGCGAGAGCCTCGATGATATTCTGAAAGAGGCATTTGCCGTTGTCAGGGAAGTCTCAAAACGTCTTTTGAATATGAGACACTTCGATGTGCAGCTTATCGGCGGAATTGTGCTCCACGAAGGAAAGATAGCAGAGATGAAGACAGGCGAGGGCAAGACCCTCGTTGCTACTCTGCCTGTATATCTCAATGCACTCGACGGAAGGGGAGTTCATGTAGTTACCGTGAACGACTACCTCGCAAAAAGGGATGTCCAGTGGATGGGAGTTATTTACAACTTTTTAGGGCTCTCTGTGGGCGTGATACAGCACGACAACTCATTCCTTTTCGACCCAACATATACCTCCCATGACAAGCGTTTTAATCTTCTCAGGCCATGCACGAGGAGGGAGGCGTACTTTGCAGATATAACCTACGGCACCAATAATGAGTTCGGCTTCGATTATTTAAGGGATAATATGAAATACGATCCCTCTGATTTCGCCCAGAGGGAATTGAACTATGCAATCGTTGACGAGGTGGACAGCATCCTTATAGACGAGGCGAGAACCCCGCTTATAATATCTGGCCCTTCAGAAGAATCAACGGACAAGTATTACAAGGTGAATAAGATAATACCGAGCCTTAAGGCCGAAGCAGACTTCAAGATAGACGAAAAGCTCAAGAATGTTGTTCTTACAGAGTCAGGAAGCTCAAAGGTCGAAAGACTCCTCGGTGTCGGCAATCTCTATGACCCATCGAATATAGAGCTCGTCCACCATGTGCTTCAGGCATTGAGGGCTCACCATCTCTTTAAGAAGGATGTAGATTATGTTGTTAAGGAAGGAGAGGTCATCATTGTCGATGAGTTCACAGGCAGGCTCATGCCGGGCAGGCGCTGGAGCGACGGACTGCATCAGGCAATCGAGGCTAAGGAGGGAGTGAAGATAGAAAGCGAAAACCAGACCCTCGCAACCATAACCTTCCAGAACTTCTTTAGAATGTACAATAAGCTCGCAGGTATGACAGGCACGGCAGACACAGAGGCAGAGGAGTTTGCGAAGATATACAACCTCGATGTTGTTGTTATACCCACAAACAGGCCCATGATAAGAAACGACTATCCCGATGTTATATACAAAAGCGAAAAGGCAAAGTTCGATGCAGTTATAAATGACATCGAAGAATGCAATAAAAAGGGACAGCCTGTCCTTGTGGGAACTACATCAATAGAAAAATCAGAGGTATTAAGCCACCTACTCAAAAAGAAGGGAATAAAACACTCTGTCCTTAACGCCAAATACCATGAGAGAGAGGCAGAGATTATTGCTCAGGCTGGAAGGTTAGCTGCTGTGACCATTGCAACAAATATGGCGGGCAGGGGTACAGATATTATATTAGGCGGCAATCCCGACGTTCTTGCAAGGGAGTTATTGAAGGATAAAAAGGAATATACGGAAGACGATTTTAAGACAGCGTATGAGAAGGCAAAAGATATATGCGATAAGGAAAAGGAGCAGGTTCTGTCAGCAGGAGGCCTTCATATAATCGGCACGGAGCGTCACGAGGCAAGGAGAATAGACAATCAGCTCCGCGGAAGGTCAGGAAGGCAGGGCGACCCCGGATCTTCGAGATTCTACCTCTCCCTCGAAGACGACCTCATGAGGATATTCGGCTCTGACAGGATAAACGGCCTTATGAACCTGCTGAAGATGGATGAGAGCATACCCATAGAAAATAAAATGGTGACAAAGGCCATAGAGAATGCACAAAAGAAGGTGGAGGCCCACAACTTCGACATAAGAAAACATCTGCTCGAATACGATGATGTGATGAACAAGCAGAGGAAGGAGATATACTCGTTCAGGCGGGAGGTGCTGGAAAGCGAGTCTCTAAAGGACAAGATATTCGAGATTATAGAAAATGAGGTAGATGAACTCCTCTCCATATATTGTCCTGATGCCGGCGAATGGAATTTGAACGGTCTCAAGGATGCAGTTTACGGCCTGTTCTCCGTGGACCTGCAGCTTGAGGAGTCGAGCCTCGATGAAATGGGCAATTTCATTGCCTCAAAGGCAAAGGAGGCGTACGAGAACAAGGAGAGGGAAGCAGGCCCTGAATTCATGCGTTACATAGAAAAGATGGTGCTCCTTCAGGTCATAGATGCCCAGTGGAAAGACCATCTTTTAAGCATAGACCATATAAAAGAGGGCATAGGATTGAGGGGATATGCCCAGAGGGATCCCCTTGTCGAATATAAAAAAGAGGCATTCGAACTCTTTGCCGACATGTCCCGAAGGATCAATACAGAAGTTTTAATGAGGCTTTTCAAGATTCAGGTGAGACATGAAGAGAAATCAGAGATAAAGATGAAGTCTCAACAAAGGCTTGTTTATAACCGTGGAGACGGCGATTCTTTATCACAGTCAGGGCAGCAGCCCGTGCATAAAGAGAAAAAGATCGGAAGAAACGACCCATGCCCATGCGGAAGCGGAAAGAAATACAAAAAGTGCTGCGGAGCGAGTTAGGGTTTTTATCTTAAACTGTCCTTAATTTCTTCGAGATAGCTCAACATTATATCGGAATCAATCATTATTTTATTGTAAATCCGCAATGCAGCCTCTCTGTCAGCCCCGAATGTTTCGAGGGTCTTGCTTGTTAGCTCGTGAATATCCTTGCGAAGGGTGCATATTTGCTTGTAAATATTAGAATCTCCTGCGAGCTTTTTCCCTCGTTATCGAGCCACTTGCCGAGCATGCATGACTCGCGGCCAGGCAGATGCGAAGGATGAAAATCTGCATGTCCTTTCAGGTGTTCGCCTAATTTGTGGATGCACAGAGTGTGGTTCGTCTTCAACAGGTCGATCATAATTGCGGTCTTTCTGCCTGTCTCCACCGCTGTCTTGCCATCGGATATTGCAGACAGGGATGCCTCCGTCACGGTATCTGCAGCGGCTATTGTCCTGTTTATCATATCTGTGGAATTAGAGGAAATAACTGTCTGCTCCTTCAGAGCATCGGCAGCCCATCGAAGGCTGCCCAGAATATTCTGCAGAGGCTCTGATATATCCTGAGAAAAATCTCCTGAACCGGCAGCTTCGGCCATTGCGTGGGTAATTTTTTCCGATGCCTCTATAATGGTGTTATTTGTGCCGGCCGATTCCGAATTTATCTTTGCAAGGATATCGGATACCTCTTTTATCAGGTCCGCTATGATTTTTGATTCATCCATTGCAGAAGAAAGGCTTCCTGAGATTTCCATATCCGTAGATGCCTCTATTGATTTGTTCATTGTATGAAGATTCGCATGAGTTGCCAGTTCCTGAATCATCGACAGATTATTGTTTATTTGTGAGGTTTTTTCGGAGAATTCTTCCAGCATGGCACAGATCTCTGTTGAAGATTCATTCAATCTTCCGATAGACGCCTTGTCCGGCGATCCTGAATTCTTTGTTGTCTCCATTATAATAGAGCGGCTTAATGCAGCAGTCGCCGATGATATTTTGTAGCCTGTATGATCTGTTTCTCGGCTTCTTTTATGGTCTCGTTTGTAATTCTCATCAGGTCGGCCACGGATATAAAACCGTCGTTTGCCTTCATCGGTCCAAAAAGGCTCGAAAGAGGCTTTGCTGCTGCCGAATTTTTATCCTTTATGCCTTTATTACGAGACCGCAACCGCCGTTTTTGATTTTGTTTAATGCCTGCAACCCGTTGGCAACATCGTCTATATTTTTAAAGCCTATTTGATAGAGAAGATTGACAATAATTGTTCTTATAGGAAGGTAGTCGTCAGCGACCAGTATTTTGGTTTCTAAATAAGACATAGTGTTAAATCTTATCAGTTTTTAGCATGGAAGTGAACAAAATGTGAGGACTAACTGCCGGATATTTTCTTCACAGGCTTGGGCCTGTCCCTTTTTGCATTTACGATGCAGAAGAATCCGAATGGCTCGTCATAAGGGTTTGCGAGTTGATGCACGGTATCGGGCGCTACATAAGCAGTATCGAGATAATTTAAGGAATATGTCTTTTCCCCTATCCGAATTTTTCCCTTACCCCTTATGCACACTACCACATGTTCATGCCTGTGTCTTTCGAGGCTGCTGTATCCATCGGGCTCTATCTCAAAATATCTGAGGTGGAATTTGCAGGTCTCTCCTTGATTTCCGATTAACACATTTCTTGAAATAGCTGACCAGCCGCCGTCCTTTTGTTTGTATTTTTCTGTTTTGACACCGCTCCACCTGAAATTGCCTTTATACCTGTATATTCTATTGCTGTCATCCCTTGCCCCTTTATTTCGCGGAGACCTCCAGTCGCAGGATGGTGCATGTTCAGAATTTTTTTTTGTATTTGATGGATTGGCCCTTTTCATTATTATTGATTATATACAATTCGGGATTTTGCTTGCAAAAGTGTTATCCCGAGGCTATAATGTAAAAATACGGGATACTGCATCATTAAGGAAATTAAAAAAGTCTCGACAATAAAATAATCAGAATTTTCCATAACGGAGGGTATATGGCTCAGAGCGTTGGTGCTTTACCGGAGGTTTTAAAGGTCGGAACAAATGAGATGGAACTCGTTGTCTTCAGGATGTACAGTACACATCCTGACGGCAGTCCCGAGATCCTCGATTACGGTGTAAATGTTGCAAAGGTCAGGGAGATTATTCCAATGCCTACACTTACAAAGGTGCCGGATATGCCTGCCTATGCAGAGGCGCTTGCAGAGGTAAGAGGCGAGGTCATTCCCATAGTAAATCTGGGCAAATGGATGAAGATAGTCCCGCCTTCCAATATGGATATAAGGCCGAAGGTCATAGTCCTCGAAATGCTCGGAACGACCGTTGGCATGATTGTCCATGAGGTGGAGAGGATAAGGAGGATTAAATGGGACCAGATAAAGCCTCCTCCGCCATTACTACAGGCAAAGCACAGCGGCAGGGTAACAGGAGTAACAAAGATAGATGACGAAGGCGAAGCACTCCTTTTGATTCTCGATCTCGAAAGTATCATTTCGGAGATGGGCGGACTTATTCCGAAACACGAGATAGCCCTTGAGGAGATAGAAAGGGTTGGGAAGAAAAAACTCAAAGGCACAGTGCTTATAGCCGATGACTCGGCAGTTGCGAGGAAGATACTCAAGGATACCCTCGAAAACGTGGGACTCCATGTAATAGAGGCAGTGGATGGCAAACAGGCCCTTGATATATTGAATGACTTCATTCAAAGGATTGGCGACCAGCCTATTACCAATTTTGTCCAGCTTATTATCTCTGATGTGGAGATGCCTGAAATGGACGGCCTCACATTCACAAAGAATGTTAAGGCCAATAATAAGCTTCAATCAGTGCCCATAATAGTGAATACATCATTGAGCGGTGGGGAAAACAGGGAAAAGGCAAAGAGTGTTGGTGCCGACGGCTACCTCGTAAAATTTGACGTCACCAAGCTGATACAAGAGGTGTCGAGGTTTTTAAAGTAAATGGGCATATGAGTAAATGAGGTCTTCCAACCCATTCACTCATTAACCAAAGACTATAAGGCATTTCAGGGAATCTTTTGCTTCTACGGTGAGTCTGTATGCCTTTTCTGTCTCGTCTATGCCAAACCTGTGAGTAACGAGTTTGTCAGCAGTAACAAGACCTTTATTTATAAAGTTTAATGCCTCTTTTGTGTCATCAGGCCCGCATGAATAACTGGTGACAATATTAATATCCCTGAAGTAAATATAGTTCGGGTCTATAGTAAGCATCTCATCTGGTTTTGCGGGTGTGAAGAACATAACAGTCCCGCCGGAGGCAACTGCCTCAATCCCCTGTTGCATTGCGCTTGCGCTGTTAGGGCCGACAATGACAATATCAGCCATAAAACCGTTTGTTAAATCGTTTAATTTGTTAGTCAGATTTTCTTTTGAGACATCTATAACATGATCTGCTCCGAACTCAAGTGCCTTTTTAAGTCTAAACGGTATCATATCGGCGCCGATTATTTTTCCCGCTCCGAACTCTCTTGCAAGCAGCGCATGCATCTGCCCCATGATCCCAAGACCGATGATGAGTATGGTGTCGCCTTTTTTTATGGATGCCCTCTTTAAAGATTTAACAACGCAGGCAGTCGGCTCAATCAGTGTGCCGTCTTCATAACTCATATTTTCGGGTAGTTTCAGGGTATCGTTTTTCAGGTTTGTTTCTGGAATGACTATGTACTCAGATATGCCTCCCGGAATTATCTTTGTATTGCGCCATGTCTCGCATTGCACATAATCGCCGCGCTTGCAGTATTTGCAGTTTAGGCACGGCGCATGATGATGTACAAATACCCTATCGCCAACAGAGAATGGAGTATTGGAGTGGTGGAGAGATGAACCGAGTTCAACTATTTCACCAACGGGCTCATGGCCTAAGACAATAGGTGCTTTTTTTTCTATATACCACGGCATCGCATCGCCAGAGCATATGCCGCAGGCCTTTGTCTTTATGAGGGCATCACGTGGGCCTATTTGAGGAACAGGAATATCCTCTATTCGAATGTCATTGAAACTGTAGAGCTTAGCGACTTTCATTTGCTTACTCCATAAAGTGCATCCAGCGGGCTTTGCGGAGCGTTGGACATATTGCGAAGGACATGCGTGTATATCAATCGCTTTGTCTCTCTCAAAGCGTTACCTACATCCGTAATCCCTGCAATACCCTCCGCCTGCCCTCCGGTTTTGCCGAGATAATTGAAATAATAAAGAATTATTGCGTCTTCCGCCTGTCGGGGCTGCCAGTCGAGAATCCGTTTGTCGGACCGCAATTCTTCAATAAATTCCTGAACAGTTATCTCATTATATTCCGTTGCTACGCGCTCAAGCCTACGGCAGAATCCTAAAAACCTGCTTACCCAATACGCTAAAAACGGGATATTCTTTTCAGGAGCAAGTTTTCTTTCCAAAAGGAATTTTTGAAATTCAGGAAGCAGATTATTTTTAGAGCCTGACAATTTTCCCACATTTTCCGCATATTCGCTTTTAGTCCATAATATCATAAAATACGTGACATTAATAAATTAATAAATAAATAAATAGGGACAGCGACCATTTTATTGACATAAATAGAGTGGATGCTTTACTATTAGCACATGCCGAGAATAGCCAGGGCAGTTGCAGTCGGATTCCCCATCATATTACTCAGCGGGGCAACTATCGTCAGAGAGTCTTTGAAAAAGATGACGATTACTTCCAGTATTTGGAATGGCTGCAGATATATAGTAAAAAATATGCTTTGAAGATATGGGGCTACTGCCTAATGAGCAATCATGTGCATTTTATAGCTGTTCCTATGGAAGACGATTCCCTTGCAAAGACATTTAATACCCTTCATATGAGATATTCACAGTACATCAACTCAAGGCAAGAAAACAGAGGGCACCTATGGCAGGGACGCTTCTTTTCATGTGCGCTTGATGAAAAACATCTCTACGCTGCTATGCGATATGTAGAAAATAATTCTGTGAGGGCTCGTATTGTTAAGAAGGCCGAAGATTACCGTTGGTCGAGTGCCTGCGCCCATGTAAGAGGAAAGAAGGATAAGGTTTTAGCAGATGACTGTTATATGGTTGAAAGAATAAAAGATTGGTCAGCATATCTCAGGGAGGAAGAGGATACAGTATTAGTCGAGGCTATTCGGCAAAGCACAAAGACAGGTCGCCCATGTGGTGACGACAGGTTTGTAATGAAGATGGAAAAACTACTCGAAAGAAAACTGACTGCCTTGCCGAAAGGAAGACCTCGCAAAACAAAATAAATGGTCGCTGTCCCTATTTTCCGACTGAAAGACTAAACACCAGAATTTCTGAAAGAGACCTGACTGAACTGCAGAAAAGGGTAGTAAGCGAGGGATTACCTTATCAGACGTATGTTTCCAGTATAATTCATAAATTTGTTACTGGGAAGCTGATAGAGGCAAAAAATTAAAAAGTATTTAAGGCATAACCGCATACTTTATCCCTTCGCCTTTTGAGAGCCTATTAAGTGCGAGATTAAGGTCTTTCAATGGATAACTGCCGCTTATCAGAGGAGAAAGGTTAAGTGTATCTTTTAATAGATTGTAGGCAATTTTTACATCATGGGGAGTAAAATGGAATACCCCCTTTAATGTTAATTCATCGTAATGAAGTCTATATGTATCGTATGTCACTATTGTCCCCTTTTTCACTCCTCCAAAGAGAATGACTGTTCCTCCCCTTCTCACATAATTTACAGAGGTTTCCCAGACGTCTATCTGCCCTGTACACTCAAAGACAAAGTCCATACCAAGGCCATCGGTGACGTAATCTATAGCACTTAGAAGTCCTGACGGCAATACAGTTACGTCCGCTCCGAGGCTTTTGGCAAGTTCGAGCCTTTCGTGCTCCAGCCCTGTAATAATGACCTCAGCTCCCTTTAGTTTTGCCAGAGAAAGGTGCAGAAGCCCAATAGGCCCTGTGCCGATTATCAATACCCTATCACCTTTTTTGATGTTTAATCTATGCATGCCATGAACCACGCATGAAAGCGGCTCGAGGAGTGCCGCCTCTTCAAAGCTCAGATTTGCAGGCTTATGAAAGAGATTTTGTTTGACTATATGCGAGGGCAATAGAATGTATTCTGCAAAGGCGCCTAAGACCTTTGTGTCCATTATATTTTCGCAGAGGTTGTGGAGCTTTTTTTTGCAGTATTTGCATTTAAGGCATGGCGCGCTGTGAACCGCCATTATTTCATCTCCGGCTTTAAAGTCTTTGACCCCTTTGCCGACTTCTGCTATGACGCCAGAAAACTCGTGTCCGAATACTCCGGGCATCGGTATCATGGGATGTCCCCTGAGGAATGCCTTCAGGTCTGTGCCGCAGGTGAGGGCTGATTTTACCTTCACGAGCACCTCACCCCTGGATGGTTTAGGGACAGGTGTTTCCCTTAATTCAATTGTCCCGGGTTTTATTAAATAGCTCGCAAGCATTAATTAAACTCCAGTTTGCCGCCTAAGAACTGTCCGATGACGGCAGCCAATATGAAAAAAAGAGGTATGAATTTATAGTCGGTGTTTGTGATGATCCTTATAAGGATTATAAATGGTATCGGTATATGGATATACATAAACCATTTCAGGGAATACTTTTTTGAACGGCTTCTCAGATAACCGAACGGAATATGCACTACAAAAGCAATCAGGGTTATAAGTAATATCGATGACATGTTGAATTATAGATTAGCCTCTGCATTTTTCACAATATCCCAAAATTTCGAGACTGTGCCGTATCCCCTGAAATTTCTCCTTCTGGCATATCTCATCCTGAAGCATCTCGAGGGTAGGAGAATAGAATTCTATTACCTTTCCGCACTTCGTGCATATCATGTGGTCGTGGTGCCTGTCTTTTGAGACCTTCTCATAATGTGCATGCCTGTCGATCCTTTCAACTTCTTCTATGAGTCCGATCTCTATGAGAAGGGGTATTGTCCTGTAAACAGATGCCCTCGATACCTTTGACCCCTTTGCCTTAAGCCTGATAAACAACTCTTCTGGATCGAAGTGCTTTTTCATGATAAGTATTTCGTTCAGTATCTCGTCCCGTTCTTTTGTTGATTTGAGGCCTTTCGTGGTCAGGAACTCCCTAAATTTTTGCTTTTCCATAATTCCTCCGGAGTAAATGAGTTAATGGGTAAATGAGTATTTGGGGTCTTTAACCCATTCACTCATATACCCATATACTCATATGCTTATATTGAAATATCGTAATATCCAGTTTAGCACTCCCCCGAATAGAAATGCAGCAGGAAATACTATGGCTATAATCCACAGGGCTGTTTTTAGCCCCCGTTCCTTTATGATCATGAAGAAATTGGCAAGGCACGGGACAAACAGGGTTATTGTAACGAGGCTTACGATTGACTGAATCGGCGTTAGGAGGCCCTCTTGAGAGATTACGAACAGTCCTGCCGCACCATAGTCCCTTCTCAGAAATCCGAGGATGAACGCCTCCGATGTTTTTGCAGGAAGGCCGAGGAGATTGACAACAACAGGCGATGTGAGCCTTTCGAGGTAAATAAGGAGATTGAATTTATGCAAAAGGAAAAGGATGAATGTGCCGAGGATGAAGAGCGGCACAGCCTCTTTCAGGTACCATTCAACCCTCCCTATTGTTTTTACCACGATGTTTGTTATATTGGGCATCCTGATGGGCGGTATTTCGAGGAAGAATTCCGTGCGTTCGCCGCTGACGATTTTTGATGCAAGGAAGCCAGAAATGAAGAGAACTACGAGAACGCTCGATACCCATATGATTGCAGCCTTTAAGGAGAGGGCGCCGAGCATTCCCAGTATGACCCCCAATTGTGCAGAGCATGGTATGGCGAGGGCCAAAAGGAATGTGGTGATTATCCTGTCCCTTCTTGTCTCCAGAATTCTCGATGTCATTACTGCCATTGTCCCGCATCCAAGACCCAAAACCATGGGAAGCACTGCCTTGCCATTGAGTCCTATTATATTGAATATCCTGTTGCTCATAGTGGCGAGTCTCGGCAGGTATCCGCTGTCTTCAAGGATTGCAAAGGCTATGAAAAAAGTCACGGTTATGGGGAGTATAATGGCAATGGCATATGTCAGGGCCACTGTTACAAGTCCGTACTCTCCTACGAGCAATTCCTGCAGCAGTTCTATCGGGATAAGGAGCTTGACGGCTTTTGTTACTGCTGGATTGAGGTAACCGTTAAATATGGTCTCCTCCACAAAGTCTACCAGTGTACCTGCGCCGAATACGCCGACAAATTCATAAAAGCCGTATAACACTGCCAGTAAAACCGGGATGCCATAGACAGGGTGCATGCTTATACTGCCTATAAAATTCAGGAATTTTCCCCCTTCAGGACTGACCTTTTTTATGACCCTGCCGGCTATTTCTTCTGCTGCCTCGATCCTTGTCTTATTTATCAAATATCCAACGGAGTCTCTGAACTTCAGCTTGCACTCGTCCCTTAGTCTTTCTATTTCTGAGAGTGCCTCTTCCTTTACATTGGCTTTCAGCCAGTCCCTGAGGCTTTCATCTTCCGACAGTATCATTATGGAGAGCGAACGTCGTGAAATATTTGATGAAGGCAAGAGCCTTGATATCTTCTCGATATAATCCTCGATTACAGGATTGTACTTTATCTGTATCGTGGGCCGCACGGGAGATACCATAGCCTCTTTTAATTCCTTTATTCCCTTTCGCTGAGGCGCTATGGTGCTTGTTACATTAATGCCGAGTGTGTTTTTAAGGCTTTCTACATCTATGGATATTCCCCTGTCCATTGCCTCATCGATCATATTGAGGTCAAGAACCATCGGAAGGCCCATCTCCGAGAGTTGAAGTGTGATCAGGATCGTTCTTTTCAGGTTTTTTGCATCTCCTACCTGTACAACTGTTAAAGGCGCTTCTGTGAGGAGGATATCCCTTGTTACCTTTTCATCTTCGCTCATGGGTATAAGGCTGTTGACGCCGGGTGTATCAACGAGAAGCAATCTTTTACCGTCAAGGGATATATTGCCCTGTGTTATTTCAACAGTGGTACCGGGATAGTTCGATACTGTTACATATTTACCAGTGAGAAGACCGAATATCACGCTTTTACCCACATTGGGATTACCGATAAGTGCGATTTTTTCTAAATTGCCGGTCTGTCTTTTTGTTTTCGGTTTATGTTCGTGCAACGCAATCCTCCATTTGTTGCGATCTAATCGCAGTTACATTTTGAAACATATAGCAGATTATTTTCAACATAAATCTGGCGATAAGGATAAGTCTCTTTCGTTCAGGAGCTATGTTTTGACAGTTCTAATGCTCCTTTCGCTACAGCCGCAAAACTCGCTTTGCTCAGACACTTGCGTCTGTCAGGCAATGGTATGACCTTGGAGCGACTTGGACAGCCCAAGCGTGGCATGGATGCCTAAGCTGGCTGTCTTTGCTTCGGAGACAGGCTGGATGCCTGTCGAGAATGAAGCGGAGAGATTATACCATTGCCTGACACTTCAGTCGCAAAGAACTGTTACCAAAACATAGCTATTCACCCCAGAGACCTATCCTTATCACCGAATCTCGGAAACTATGAGCTATCAGCTATGAGCGATGAGCTAATTAGTTTAACTTGCATCTTATTTAGCGTATCTTGTATCCTTTTAAATTATGCATAGAAGGTTATTTTTTATTGGTTTTTTGCTTTTAACTGCTTGCCAGATTATCGGCCAGGATATAGGATTGTCCGGGGTTTTTGATATTCCTCCCGTTGCTGCGCAGACCGGTAAAGAGCACGCAGCGACTATAAAAATCGGTAAGCATCCCAGTTTTGTGAGGATTGTTTTTTCCGGCATACCGGATGAGTATGTGCAAAAGGCCTCGGTGATACTCACTGGTAATAATATTATCAAGGTGGATTTTCAGTCTCCTTTTACTTTTAAAACACCTGCGAAAGGCATCCTGAAAAGCGAAGCTCCCCTCGAAATAGCATCGGGGGTCAGGATTGGCGTAAAAGGAAGCAGTTGTTCGATTGCTGTAGAAAACCTCGATGATATAAATGTTTTAAAGCTTTCAACACCGACAAGGCTTGTCATAGATGCCTATATTAGCAAGCCGATAAAAGAAGAAAGGGCCATTATGGATACGCCCATCGAAGGCAGTTCCATCCCGATGGAGACATTTATTATAGATCCCGGTCATGGTGGGTACGACAGCGGGATTCGCGGCAGGAATTTTGTGGAGAAGGACTTTGTCATGTCATTCGCAAGGGATTTTTCGCACATGCTCGAAAAAAAGGGTAAAAAGGTCTTTCTTACCAGAAAAGGCGATCAGGTGCTCTCCATAAAGGACAGGGTCAAGGCCGCAAATCAGAAGTCTCCAGAAATATTTATCAGCATACATGTATCATCCAAAAATGAGTTCGGCATATATACTGCGCCAAAGATGCCAAAGATGATGACAATCCAGAGCCAATCCCAGACAGAAAAGGCATCAGAGCAGGATAGCGATAAAAATATTGCGAATGCCATAGCAAGTAATATTAAAAATGAATTGGGTGTAAATGTCAGACGTGAGAGACTGCCCTTGTCGGTCATAGCATATGTCAATGCACCTGCTTTATTAATCGAACTGCCAAACCCCGAGAAATTTCATTATGATAAAAAAAACAAGGAGCGTCTGATAAATATAGTATTAAAGGGGATTGCGTCTTCTTCTGCTCAGGGATCACCCATTAAAAACGGAAAGGGAGAGGTATCAGCAGGTGGAAAATAAGAGGAACTTACTTATAGCCCTGCTGCTCCTTTTAATCGCAGCATCATCCGGATGGCTGTTTACAAGGTATTACTATGCCCCGGCAGAGAAAAGCGATAGTCCATTGATCGAACTGAAGGACGGCATCCCTCAGGATCATCAAAATCAGGCTGCCTTTGGAATAAGCGGGGAGGACACGATTGCAGTAAAGATATTTTATCCATCCGAAGATGGCGTGACCCCTGAAGACAGAACGATCCCGAGCAAGCCGCTGCCTGTGGCAATGGCCGATGTGGTCATCGAAGAATATCTGAAAGTGTTAAGAGAAGGTCTTAAGGATGCAAGACTCCTCGGTGTATACCGTGATAGAAATAATGTGCTTTACATCGATCTTTCGGACGAATTCAGAAGGAATTTTTACGGGGATGCGAGACAGGAGTACTATCTTCTGAAGTCGCTGTTTGATACTGTTATTACAAACGTCGCCGGGACAGAGGATGTGAGGTTATTAATAGAGGGAAAGGAGATAGAGAGCATAGGAGGTCATTTCTCAATTCTTTATGGACTGAAAGGGATAATGAATTGAGAAACAAAGCTTTTGCGAATATATGAGCGATAGACCAATAGGCATTTTCGATTCAGGTGTAGGCGGCCTTACTGTTTTAAAAGAGGTCAGCAGGATATTGCCTTCTGAAAATATTATTTACCTTGGCGACACTGCGAGGGTTCCTTATGGCATCAGATCGCCTGAGACCGTGACCCGATACTCCTTTGAATGCACGGAATTTCTCTTAAGGCAGGACATAAAGCTTCTAATTGTCGCCTGTAATACTGTATCTGCCATAAGCCTGAAAGAAATACAGAAAAAGGTTTCTATACCCGTAATAGGTGTTATAGAGCCGGGTGCGAGGGCTGCTGTGAATTCCACAAAAAATAGAAGGATAGGTATAATAGGTACAGAGGCGACCATCAAGAGCAGTGCCTACCCGAAGGCTATTAAAGCACTTGATAAGGATATAGAGGTCTTTGGATTGCCATGTCCGCTCTTCGTCCCGCTGGTGGAAGAGGACTGGACAGACGGTATTATAGCCAGACTTGTTGTGGAGAAATACCTGAAGGATATGATTGATAAGGGAGTGGATACCCTTGTACTTGGATGCACCCATTATCCGCTTTTGAAGGGTGTGATTCAGGATGTGATGAATAATGTCTGTCTTGTGGATTCAGCCATCGAGACAGCGAAGGTTGTAAGGGATGTGCTAAAGAGTCGAGAGTCAGGAGTTAGTGGTCAAGGAAGGATAAAATTTTATGTGACCGATTCTACCGAAAAGTTTGTGAATGTCGGCGAGAGATTTTTACAGAGCAGGATTGAGGATATAGAAAAAATAACGCTGGAGGTAAGATGAGGCCTGACGGAAGAAAGAACGATGAACTGAGAAGGGTGGAGGTTAAAAGGAATTTCATACCCTCTGCTGAAGGCTCTGTACTGATAGAAATGGGGAACACGAGGATCATATGCACGGCATCCATAGAGGATAAGGTGCCTCCCTTCCTAAGAGACCAGAAAAAGGGATGGGTGACTGCAGAATACGGTATGATCCCGAGGGCTACGCATACAAGGAGCATGAGGGAATCCACCTCTGGACGCATAGGAGGAAGGACGCAGGAGATCCAGAGATTAATCGGAAGGTCGCTAAGGGCGGTGGTTGACCTCGAACTTCTTGGCGAAAGGACAGTATGGATCGACTGCGATGTGATACAGGCTGATGGAGGTACGAGGACTGCCTCCATAACAGGAGCCTTTATCGCGCTTAATGATGCATTGTATCGTGCCCTGAAAAACGGCATAATAGAAAGGAACCCTGTAAAAGACTATCTTGCTGCTGTCAGCGTGGGCATTATCAACAGTGAGCCGCGCCTCGACCTATGTTATGCCGAGGATTCCACGGCAGAGGTCGATATGAATGTGGTCATGACAGGAGACGCCAAAATAGTTGAAATCCAGGGCACTGCAGAATCAGAGCCATTTTCAAAGGATACGCTCAATGTACTTCTTTCGCTGGCAGAAAAGGGCGTTGGGGAGCTGGTTGAAATCCAGAGAGAGATAGTAAAGTCAAATATGTTAAAATATTAGAAATATGCAAGGGAAAGGCCAAAATATGTATAAGAGTCTGTTTGTTTGGTTGCTCATAGGGATGGCAATGATCCTCCTCTTTAATCTCTTCGATGTCCCGCCCAAGAGCGAAAAGGAGATAATATTCTCCGAATTCATCTCGAAAGTGGAATCCGGGGATGTGGATGAGGTCACAATCAAGGAGAACTACATTACCGGCAGGTTCAAGGACGGAAACAAGTTCAGGACATATACGGCGAATTATCCCGACCTTATTAAGGAGTTGAGGGATAAGAATATTAAAATAACTGCCAGGCCGCCTGACCAGAACCCATGGTATGTGAACTTCTTCTTCTCATGGGGTCCTATTATATTCCTCGTTCTGGTATGGATTGTCTTCATGAGGCAGATGCAGATGGGCGGCAATAAGGCAATGTCCTTTGGAAAGGCAAAGGCTAAGCTTGTATCTGAAAAATCGGTGAAGATTACATTCGCAGATGTTGCAGGCATAGAAGAGGCAAAGACAGAGGTTGAGGAAATAATCGAATTCCTTAAAGACCCGCAGAAGTTTTCCAAACTTGGAGGAAAAATCCCGAAGGGTGTCCTTCTGGTAGGATCTCCCGGCACCGGTAAGACCCTTCTTGCAAAGGCAATAGCAGGCGAGGCAGGCGTGCCATTCTTCTCGATATCTGGTTCCGACTTTGTGGAAATGTTTGTCGGTGTCGGTGCATCACGAGTAAGGGACCTCTTTGAACAGGCCAAGAAGAACGCTCCCTGCATAATATTCATAGATGAAATAGATGCTGTCGGAAGACACAGAGGCGCAGGACTCGGAGGCGGACATGACGAAAGGGAGCAGACCCTTAATGCCCTTCTTGTTGAGATGGATGGTTTTGAAGGGAATGAAGGCATTATTATTATTGCTGCAACCAACAGGCCTGATGTCCTCGATCCGGCGCTTTTAAGACCGGGCAGATTTGACAGACAGATAGTTGTGCCAGTGCCTGATGTGAGGGGAAGGAACGAGATACTTAAAGTTCATACTAAGAATATACCCCTTGATGAGAATGTCGATCTCGAAAAGGTAGCAAGAGGAACACCAGGATTTTCCGGCGCAGACCTTGCAAACCTTGTGAATGAAGCTGCACTCCTTGCTGCAAGGAAGACAAAGGATAAAGTAGATATGTCAGATTTTGAATCTGCCAAGGACAAGGTATTGATGGGTGTTGAAAGGCGGAGCATGGTTTTGAGCGATGCAGAAAAGAAGAATACCGCTTATCACGAGGCAGGCCATGCCCTTGTTGCGAAGCTTACGCCTGGAACAGATCCTATACACAAGGTGAGCATCATACCGAGGGGGAGGGCGCTCGGAGTTACGCAGCAGCTTCCCATAGACGACAGATACACATATTCGAAGGACTATCTCGAAAAGACATTGAATGTGCTTTTAGGAGGAAGGGCTGCCGAGGAGATAGCCTTACACCACATGACTACAGGCGCAGGAAATGACCTTGAAAGGGCTACAGAGCTTGCAAGAAAGATGGTCACGGAGTGGGGCATGAGCGAAAAGCTCGGTCCGCTTACATTCGGCAAAAAGGATGAACAGATATTCCTCGGTCGCGAAATAGCAAAACACAAGGACTACAGCGAAAAGACCGCTGTAGATATAGATGAGGAGATAAAGAGGATAGTCACAGGCGCCTATGAAAGGGCAAAGAAGATTTTAGAGGACAACTACGACCTCCTCGATGCCCTTGCACACGCCCTTCTTGAGAGAGAGACCATAGAGGGACACGATATAGATAAACTCATTGAAGATACAAGAGCTGTGGGGGCATGAAGATTGAGTGGTCGGGTTTCTCTTTAAACTTCGATAAGAAGACCTATATCATGGGGGTGCTTAATGTTACCCCCGATTCATTTTCTGATGGAGGTCTTTTTTTTAGTGAAAAAAAGGCCATCGAACATGCCCTCAGACTCATAGAAGACGGAGCCGATATTATAGATATTGGCGGTGAATCCACAAGGCCCGGCTCGGAGCCTGTTTCAGTAGAAGAAGAAATCAGGCGCACCATACCTGTAATAAAGGCTATATCGAGAGAAATAAAAGTCCCGATTTCAATCGACACTTACAAGTCAGATGTTGCAAAACATGCCCTCGATGCAGGAGCGTCAATTGTAAATGACATAAGCGGACTGAGGTTCGACCCTGAAATGCCAAAGGTTGTTTCTGAATATAAGGTTCCGGTAATAATCATGCACATAAAGGGAAGGCCGAAGGATATGCAGCAGAACCCTGTTTATGAGGCATTGATCCCTGAGATTATGGATTATCTGAGAATAAGTATCAGGCTTGCCAACAAATTCGGCATTTCAGATGATAAGATTATCATTGATCCAGGCATCGGTTTTGGAAAGACATTTGAGCATAACCTTGAGGTCATAAAAAACCTTAAAGAATTTACTCTCCTTGGAAAGCCTATTGCAGTAGGCGTATCGAGAAAGGCTTTTATAGGAAAAATACTCGGCGATGTCCCTCCATCCGAAAGGCTTGAAGGCACTACTGCTGCTGTGGCTATCTCCATATTCAATGGTGCAAACATTGTCAGGGTGCATGATGTGAAGGAGATGGCAAGGGTTGCAAAGGTTGCGGATGCTATAAAAAACGGGGTCCCCAAAAAGTCGCAAGACTTTTTGGGGTAGTAGTGATGTAGAATTTAATCATGGCCGATTTCACCCAGGACGACCTCAGAGATTTAATGTCAAAATGGCTCGAGCCTGAGCGCATGCCGAAAAGGTTCAGGATTGTTACCGACACCACGGATTTTTACAGGGTTGATTATGACGATGTAGCAATATTTGAAGGCAGACCGTATCTTATAAGAAATGTCGAAAAGGAGGGCAGGTTCGGCATCGATGAGCAGCCCAAGTTCTGGGTCAAGAGGGCAATAGACCTGATAACCGGAGAGACAAAGATCATAAAACTGGTCTTCTGGGAAAGGTTTACTGCAAAGGTCGGGGGCATTTCATTTGAGTGCTTCAGAAGCCCTAAAAAAGAGGCAAGGATCCTCGATCTGGTAAAAGGTCATCCCAATTTCATGCAGGGATTCTCTGTCGAGGATTCTGTTGGAAACCTCATACGCATCATCGATTATATTAAAGGCAAGACATTGAGCGACCTCGTATTTTCAATAAAGAAACCCCATGAGGAGTATTTTCACGATGACCTTCCTTCACTCTTAAAATCTTATACGGAAATAATAGATGCCGTAAGATTCCTTCATAATCACGGTGAAAAACATGGCGACATCAGGAGAGATCACATACTAAAGGACACAAAGACAGGAGAGTATAAATGGATAGACTTTGATTTCAATTACTATCACGGGGAGAATAAATTCGGCTATGATCTGTTCGGCCTCGGCAATATCCTTATATTTCTCGTGGGCGGAGGTGATGTTACTATACAAGGTCTTGCAGATAAACCCGATATTTTGGATTCAATAAATGGAAATGACACGAACATCGTATTTCATAATCGTGTTGCAAACCTTAAAAAGGTCTATCCATATATCCCCGATGAGCTTAATTACATCCTCCTGCATTTCTCCAACGGAGCGGCTGTGTTCTACGAATCCACGGATGAACTCTTCTCTGATATGGAGAAGGCAATAAACAAAATATGCTAAAATACGCACCCGGAAAAAGGCGTTTTAACAAAGGAG